>VGMB01000230.1 GCA_016866585.1 Chlamydiota bacterium | reverse complement strand
AAGGCCGCAAATAAAAACTTTTTTCACATTGTTTTTACGCAAATAATCATGTAACCCAGTACTTTTATTCCTAGCGTTATCAAAGAATGTGCTATAGCTATCTACGTCACGATTTGTTCCTTTGACAAAGATGTGATCGAAATAGTCCTTGTCTAGCCTAGGATCCAAATCACTACCGGCAGATTCCTGAAGACAATGATCTGACCAAAGATTTTGCGCTCTACCATCTATTGAAACGACTTCACCAGACCTTCTTCCTGGATGAGAAGAAGCAAAACTTATATGGCGCTTGGGATGATAATCCTTTGTGGCAATAACTAATGGAAACATTCTCATGACCCTATTTATACCAGGTATTATACCATCTCCCTCTTTTATACCTAAAGTGCCTCCAGGCATAAAATCTCTTTGTATATCCACAACTATTAAAGCACTTGTCATAATTCCATTTTCTTTTTTATGTTGTTAAGTAATTCTTTTTTAATAGAATATAAATTTTTCTCTATTCCTAAAAAATACTGGTTCGATTCCTCTAGTATCTTTATACCTTTAGGCAGGCTCATTAATTCAGCTTTAGCATATTCCCTAATTTGTTTTAAAGATGGATGAGTGTAAACAGATCTTCCTGCACGAACTACAGGTATCAAAAGATCTTTATATTCAGCCTCCTGAATAATAGAAAATTCATTCCCTTCGTCATAAAAATCAAAAACAAGATCCTCTGGGCTTGATAGAAGCTCATCGAATACTACATCTGCCACATATTGCTTATTTTGTGTGTAACGTCTTACCTGCAATAGACCTGGGGTTGTTACCTTAGTAACATCATCAGAAATCTTCAATTTTCTATGCCACAATCCTTGGTCATCACGTAAAGCAGATAGTTTATAGACTCCATCTAAAGCTGGTTGTTCCTTTCCTGTAACTAAATTTGTCCCTACACCCCACATATTTATAGCAGAACCTTTGGCTTTTAATTCTTGTATAGAGAACTCATCTAAATCATTAGTTGCCATTATTTTAGCATCAGGGAATCCTTCATTATCAAGCAAAGCCCTTATTTCTTTACTCAATTTTTCTAGAGATCCGGAATCGATTCTCACTCCTATCATTTCATTTCCATGCTGCCTAAGCTCTCGCGCTATGTGGATTGCATTTTTTACACCTGATATAGAGTCATAGGTGTCTATAAGAAAAATGCAGCTTGATGGCATACATTGAGAGTAGGCATATAAAGCTTGATATTCTGTATCAAAAGCCATTATCCAACTATGGGCATGGGTGCCTACTACAGGTATGCCAAACAATTTTCCAGCTAAAGTATTTGATGTAGAGCAGCACCCCCCTATATAGGCTGCTCGGCTTGCAGATACAGCTCCATCGATACCTTGAGCCCGGCGTAATCCAAATTCAACAACAGGATCATTACCTGCGGCAAAGCAAATTCTACTAGCCTTTGTAGCAATCAGAGTCTGAAAATTCATAATATTTAGAAGAGCACTTTCTATTAACTGAACTTGTAGTATAGGACCTGTAACTCTTATAATAGGTTCGTTAGGAAAACAGACAGATCCCTCAGGCATTGCATCAATGTCAAAGCAGAACGAAATTTCACTCAAATAAAGTAAAAATGCTGGTTCAAATAATGGTTCACCTGTAGGGCTATTTAGTGTACTTAAATACTGTATATCGTCTGAATCAAACTTTAGACGTTCTACATATTCTATAAAATTTTTCAATCCAGCAACAACAGCGTATTGTCCCTTGAATGGCTTTTTTCGAAATGAATAATAAAAAGAGGCTTGTTTATCAGCTATTTTCTGCTGCCAATAACAATAAGCCATGGTAATCTCGTAAAGATCCGTAAGTAAAGCCAAAGAACTTTTATAAAAATCTGAAAAAAAAGGATCTTGCTTCATCAAAGCTGTCCTAGTATATCTAAATTTATATATGTTTATTTAAAATTAGTTGAGTCCTCTAAATTAAAAAGATATTTAATCTATATTTAAAGAACGCGTCTAATATAATGCTATATCTCCTGAAGGATAATTTAACTATGAAAATCTTGAAAAAAATATTTATCATACTGATGGTGAGCCTTGTTTTTCCATCTGAACGATGTTTTGGATTTTCTATGGCTGACAAGTTATTAAAGGGTCATAAAGGAGATTACATAGTAACAGAGCAAGATAAAAATTATTCGATCCTAATCATTAGGTCTAATAGTGAAGATAGTTTTATTCTAGAAGAAATCGCGGTTCCTAACTCTTCAGTATCAAGAAAAACAGAATGGAAAAAATGGGTTTCAGAAGGAGGTCACGTATCCTGGGTGATGTATGAGATAGATAAATCTACTTATTCTCTTATTGAATCCTACTCCTTTACCTTAAGAGGGTGGCTTTTTCTTAATGACTCAGAGCACTTCTTAAGTCGATTGCTTAGTCTTAACCTTCAAAAAGTCTCAGATGAATTAAGAAAAAAAACAGGTCCTGCCCCTCATGGAGATGAAGTTGATAGACGAAAAACATGGAACCCTATCGTTATATTCGAAGGAACTAAGGTGAAATTGGAGTGCGAGGCGTGGAAGGGTCAATGGCCAAAGGATGGTTCACTATTATCTGAATGTGACATCCAGGTCTATTTTAATAAACAACAAAACGGCTTTTGCTTTCCTTATTGGATAGAAGCAAGCAACGGGCACTACACTTACGCTATAAAAACAATAGATTCTGGAAAAAATCTTGCTTCACCAATTCAAAACAGTATCCCGCACAGACCCCCTAAAATTCAATCGATAACCAAATCTAAAAATGCAGTAAATTTTACGATAAGATCTCCCCGATATCATAAAAACTTTACTCTTTTCTGTTTTGATGTAATGAAACCTCATGAAAAACTTGGACCTATAACTTCTACCTTAAAACAGGGAGAAGAAAAGGAAATTTCTATTCTTTCCGCTTCAAACGAGGACCTATCTAAATACCTAATTCCCGGTCACAGGTACAAATGGATCCTTAAACCTGAAAATTCTGAGTTATTTATCACTGAATCTGAGGACTTTTTCCTCTGGCCTTCCATAGCTAGCAAGTGAGTTATGAACAATTTTTATTTAAACTTCCCACATAGTATACAGCTCTTATTCCCCCCGCAAGCAAAATATACGTAATAATCTGAAAATTAACGACTTAAATAAACAACCTTACAAGACAATCA
>VGMB01000229.1 GCA_016866585.1 Chlamydiota bacterium | reverse complement strand
GAGAGAGCCGCTTTTGTAGCTTCTGAGAATCCAAGGTTCTTAACGTTATCTAAGAAACGTACAGTAGCTTCTAGTCCTACTTTTTTGTAAGTAAGAAGAACAAGCTCACTCATTTTCTTTTTACGTAGAGAGTAGTTTTGGAAACCAAGCTCTTTAGGAACTATAGTATTAAATAGAACTCTACCTGGAGTTGTATCAATAATACCATCTTCTAACTTAAGCTTAATTTTCTCATGTAATCTTAAACCTCTACCTAGGAAGTCTTTTCTAGCCTCTGTATCTGAACTATCGTACCAGTTCCAACTGCCACCTGCATTAAGAGCTAATAGAACCTCTTCTTTGTCCTTGAAGATCTTAATCTTTTGACCATGATCTTCTGGATTATAAAGTGGATCGATCATTAAGTAGTACAATCCAAGAATCATATCCTGAGAAGGTACTGCTGCAGGTTTTCCTGAAGATGGCAAGAATATGTTATCAGGTGCCATCATCAAAAGTTTAGCTTCTACTTGAGCTTCAATAGAAAGAGGCACGTGGACAGCCATTTGGTCACCGTCAAAGTCAGCGTTAAACGCTGTAGTTACCAAAGGATGTATACGAATAGCCTTACCTTCGATTAGAATAGGTTCGAAAGCTTGGATACCAAGTCTGTGAAGAGTTGGCGCACGGTTTAATAGAACCGGATGGCCTTTAATAATTTCTTCAAGAACGTCCCATACTTCTTCAGACTGCTTTTGAATTAACTTTTTAGCAGAACGTATTGTATAGACATGTCCTAAATCTTTTAAACGCTTTACTATGAAAGGTTCAAATAATTCAAGGGCCATTTGTTTTGGTAAACCGCACTGATTAAATTTCAATTCAGGACCTACGATAATTACAGAACGTCCAGAATAGTCAACGCGCTTACCTAGCAAGTTTTGTCTAAAACGTCCTTGCTTACCTTTTAACATTTCAGCTAGAGCTTTAAGAGGTCTATTACCTGCTCCCATAACTGGATGACCATGTCTTCCGTTATCAAACAAGGCATCTACTGCTTCCTGTAACATACGTTTTTCATTGCGTATGATAACATCAGGAGTCTTAAGCTTTAAAATAGACTTTAAACGGTTATTCCGGTTAATAACCCTTCTGTAAAGGTCGTTCAAATCTGACGTTGCAAAGCGTCCGCCATCAAGAGGAACCAAAGGTCTTAAATCTGGAGGAATTACCGGTACACAACCCATGACCATCCAGTCTGGACGGTTAGGAGATGAAGTAAATCCTTCGATGATCTTCAGTCTCTTAGCAAGCTTCATACGCGCTTGCATAGATTTTGTTTTTCTGAGCTTATCTTTTAGATCGGATACAAGGAATTCAAGATCTTCTTTTTCAAGAAGATCTCTTACAGCTTCACCACCCATTTTAGCGATGAATGAATCAGAACCCCATTTCTCTTGGGCTTCTCTAAATTCTGTATCATTTAAAAGTTGCTTTCTTTCCAGAGTTGTTCTTCCTGGATCTGTTACTACGTGATCTTCGTAATAGATTACGCGCTCTAGATCATTAGTTGACATCCCAAGGATATTACCAATTCTAGAAGGCATTGTCTTGAAGAACCAGATATGAACTACTGGAACTGCAAGCTCAATATGTGCCATTCTTTCACGACGAACTTTGGAAAGTGTAACTTCAACACCGCATCTATCACAGACAATGCCTTTGTGTTTAATCTTTTTGTACTTTCCACATGCGCACTCCCAGTCTCTAGTTGGGCCAAAAATCTTTTCACAAAAAAGACCGCCCTTCTCTGGCTTAAAAGTACGATAGTTAATCGTTTCCGGCTTTTTGATTTCTCCACGTGACCATTCATTGCGAATTACATCTTCAGAAGCAACTTTAATAGTCAGCTTATCAAAATGGGAACCACGGAACTCTTCTTCTGTCATGATGTCTCCCTGATATTAAACTTCTTGAGCGCTTTCGGCGCGAACATCTAAACACAAACCTTGCATTTCTTTAACTAGTACGTTAAAGGACTCTGGTGTGCCTGCATTCAATATATTTTCTCCTTTGACGATAGACTCGTAAATACGTGTTCTACCAGCAACGTCATCGGACTTAACAGTAAGCATTTCTTGGAGCAAGTGAGCTGCACCATATGCTTCAAGTGCCCACACTTCCATCTCCCCGAAACGCTGACCACCCATCTGGGCTTTACCGCCCAACGGCTGTTGAGTTACAAGAGAATATGGACCGATAGATCTAGCATGGATCTTGTCGGCAACAAGGTGGCTCAACTTAAGCATATATAAGTAACCAACAACCACACGGTTATCTACACGCTCTCCAGTACGTCCATCGTAAAGATACATCTTACCATCTTCAGGTAAACCTAAATCTTTCATCATAGACCATATACGTGACTCTGGGAAACCTTCGAATACAGGGCTCTTTACATAGATACCTGCTTTTCTTGCAGCGAATCCTAAGTGAGTTTCGAGAAGCTGTCCAATATTCATACGAGAAGGCACACCGAGAGGATTCAAAATAATCTCGATAGTTTGTCCATCTTTTAAATATGGCATATCAGCTTCAGGAACGATCTTAGAAACAACACCCTTGTTTCCGTGTCTTCCTGCCATTTTATCACCAACTTGAAGTTTACGCTTTGAAGCAACATAAACTTTAACTTGCCTAATAACGCCAGGATCCAGCTCAGAATCTCCTTTACGCATGAATTCGATTTCAGTCTTATGCTGTGTTTGAAGAGTTTGCATAGCAACATCGAAATCTCTGAGTATTCCCTTAAGAGTAGAATAAATTTCATGATCTGACATAATCAAATCTTCTACTTTTTCACTCTCAAGTAGCTCAACCATTTCTTGTGTGATTACATCACCTTCATTAATGATCACATCACCAGTTTTTCTATGCATGATTGGGCCTGGAGCCTCTTCACTCATCAACAGAGCACCTAACTTCTCATGGAATTCAATAACAAGTTCAGATTCTTTAGTTTTGTAATCTGAATGAATATCCTTGATTCTAGTAGCTTCTTCAACGAGTTCATCATCTGTTTTGGAGAGTCTATCTCTACGGCTAAACACCTTAACATCCATCACAATACCTTCAGTACCTGGAGGGACTGTTAGAGATGCATCTTTAACATCAGCGGCTTTCTCACCGAAGATAGCTCTCAAGAGTCTCTCTTCAGGAGCAAGTTCGGTTTCTGATTTAG
>VGMB01000228.1 GCA_016866585.1 Chlamydiota bacterium | reverse complement strand
CCTATAGCGCACTGTGGGGAGCTTTCTATGTAGAAAGAGAAGACTATGGCATAAGCTCCGGAAAAAACAGCTATGATGCGCAAGAAAGCTTTCACTCAACAAAGCCTGTCATGGAACTTGCTATCGGTATAAGGAAAGAAGACTGGTTTCATAATGACAGATATCACTTCTCCGCGCAAGTCGGCTGGGAAACACAAATCTGGTTCAGTCAAAACCAATTTGACTTCAATCCAAGTGTCAGTGCCGGAGATCTTAACATCCAGGGTGTTACAGCAAAACTTCGATTTGATTTCTAGAAAAGACAAGGTTACAGCTCTAAGAGAGCTGTAACCTTTACGTTACTTATCGATAGATACAGTAAAGAAAAACTCTTTGGTATATCCAAGCTTTTCTTTAAATAAAGAACCTAATTTCATCTCAAGGACACTCAATATGTCTTTATGATCCCTGATGTTAGTGGCTGGCAATTTAGTAATAATTTCAATAGCCTGATCTTTTCTGACAACAACTTCACATTGCATCGAAATATTTGGCAATACCTCAGCCAAGCAAGAATTTACATACCCCTGAATTAAAGCCGGGTCGATGACAACCGAAGAAACGTCCATTTTCACTTGGTAAAAGACTTTTTTATACAGACTAAACATAACTACAAACAGCAAAACCCCAACTGATAGAAACCCCATACCTATAAGAGAAAAAATAGAGGGATGGGACTCTAAAAAGCGTCCTAAGGCATGCTTGACATGAGGCACCTTATCTAGACCTATGAAGAAAATTCCAGACATAATCAGTAGAACTGAATGAATAAAATAAAAAGCGGAAAGAAAAACAGTCGAAGCTTTCATACCTTCACCTTCCGTTGCAGTTATTAAAATTCTTCACTAAATTCACTAAGTTTATCCTTAGCTAAGGCTTCCATAATAGAAGTGGAAAACGCTTTATCTTGAGCTTGCTGCTGTTGTTTTGGACAAAACAAATTTTTAAAAACAACATGAACACTAGCCACATGCAGACCGGTAAAGCTGCTAACCTCTTCTAAGATTTTCATCTGAACCTCTTCCGCTTTTTCAGGAATGCAGATTCCGTAGGCAACATTAATCTCAAGCTTGACACTGACAGAGTGGGATTTAGGATCTTGCTGAACATAAATACCTCTAACACTTTCATTAGAATCCCTACCTAATAGGCTATCGATAAAATTACCTTCAAGAAGGGCCACACCGTCAATTTTAGATAAACATTGAACGGCAATAGACTGAAATACCCTGCTCTCTATATCACGAATGAAAACAGTTTCCGGTAATTCGACTTCTTTAGTATCGATGTTTTGAAGTGGGCTGTGCATAGATTTCCTCCTCGAGTTTTTTTATTCAAATCTACTATGATATAATAAGGAAAAAAACATTTGTTCCAAGAGATACTTCTCGGAGTTTTTTTTAAGGAGATAGTAAATGGAAAGTATTTTAACCGTCGCAATGTGGTTAGCCTTCGGCACCGCCAGCGCGTACTACGCAAAAAAACAACGAAGAAACCCTTACGTCTGGTTTTTTATTGGTTTATTTTTAGGCATCTTTGGCCTTCTTCTTCTACTAATGCTTCCACTGTTACAAAGGTTCAAGAACTCTTTGCATGGGAATCAGCATAAGACGCAAAGCACCCAGAATACAACTGTTACTGTTGACCTGGGATCGAGTCTGATGAGGGCTGCAAGTCAAGAGCAAAAAAATCTTATGTGGTATTACTTAGATAGGGCAAACGAACAAAAAGGGCCCATGAGCTTCAATGCCTTTGATAAGCAGTGGCAAGAAGGGAGTTTAACAGGAGCGACCTTAATCTGGAATGAGCACCTTACTGAATGGAAAGTATTAGAAGAATTATTTCCAAACATAGAATGTATATCAAAATAAAAAAGGCCTCAAAATGAGGCCTTTTCATAAATAAGACTTAAGAAAAAAGACTACCAGCTAGCTTTCACAACGCCTGGGATCATACCAGCATTAGCCATTTCTCTGAAGCAAAGACGGGATAGTTTAAACTTTCTTAAAAAACCTCTAGAACGACCTGTCATTTGGCAACGGTTACGTAGACGAACAGGTGAAGAATTTTTTGGAAGTTTATCCAAATCAGCTACAGCTTTTACGCGGTCTTCATCACTTGTATTTAAATTTTGAATAATCTGCTTGAGTTGCTGACGCTTTTCCCATTTGAGCGAAACCATACGCTCACGTTTTTTTTGCTTTGCTATAGAAGAAAGTTTTGCCATAGATTTCTACTTTTTCCTTACTTTTTGCGAGCAGGACCTTTTTGTCTCTGCTTACGATTTGGGTCTAATTTGTTGATAACGTAAATGCGGCCTTGCCTGCGAACGATTTTGTCCCCTTTCGAAGGGTCTGCTTTAATAGAAGCTCTTACTTTCATGACTGAAACCTAATACTAAAATAAAAGTTAGGCCTAGTTATACGCTGGCGTCTAATTCTTTTCAAGTGAGATCTACAAGATTTTACTCTTGCTGGATAAGGGAATTTCCGATAGCATAGGGTCAAATTTTTTTAGAAAAACAGGTTTACATTATGAAACGAACATACCAACCAAGTAAAATTAAGCGTCAAAAAGCTTGTGGTTTCCGTAAGAGAATGAAAACAGCTAACGGAAGAAAAATAGTAAATCGCAGAAGAAGACAAGGCAGAAAGCGTCTCACAACTGCGTAATATCTGTGAATTTCCCCAAAGCGGCACGCCTTCTTAAAAGAGGGCAATTTCAAAAAATTGTTAAAGAAGGCCGTCGGCTTACAGGACGGGTTGTAACTATTCAGTATATAAAAAAAGAAACAACCCTCCTACCTCAATTAGGCATCACCGTATCAAGAAAGTATGGAAAAGCGCACGACCGCAATCGTTTCAAAAGGATTGTTCGTGAGGCATTTAGAGAATGCAGCCCTGATTTACCACAGGGAATACAGATACATATACTTCCCCGATCAACATCTCAAGATGCAAAAAAACAAGATGTTGTTCTAGACTTAAGGCAAATTGCTTTAAACAACAGATAAACACCCCATGTTTTCACATCTTAATCAAGAGCAACAAAAAGCTGTCCAAGCAACAGAAGGCAGAGTTTTAATTTTAGCCGGTGCTGGCAGTGGCAAAACAAGCGTTCTCACATATAGAATGGCGCATCTTATCCAGAACAGGTCAATAGATCCATTGAATATATTGGGTCTTA
>VGMB01000227.1 GCA_016866585.1 Chlamydiota bacterium | reverse complement strand
ATTAGATTTTGGAGCAAAAACATCTAGTGAGTTTCCCTCTCAAAAAAAAATCAAAGGCACAAAAATTCCCACATTGGAAGAAGTAATTCTTGAGATTAAAAACTCCAAACACCCTAGAGCGTCTAACATACGTCTTAATATAGAACTTAAGAGAGATATGAGATCTCCACATTTGAGCCTTTCAGCTCAAGAGATTGTAGTTAAAGTACTAGATATCATACATAAACATAATTTTACACATAGGGTTCAGTATTCTTCCTTCGATCCAGAAATCCTCATACTGCTAAGAAATAAAGAACCTGATTCCATACTATCTTGCTTATTTTCTCAGGAAATCCTCAATTTCATCTCGACGAATCTGAATAAACCAGGATTAGATTTTATTATTTCCTTTGCGAAAAAGAACAAGATCAACATCCTATCACCAGATCATACACTAATTAAAGATCAGACACAAATCAGTGAAATTAAGAAGTCTGGGTTCAAAGTTGTTGTTTGGACTGTTAACGATTCAGATAGATGCTTAGAACTTTACAAAATGGGTGTTGATGGAATAATTACTGACACACCCCAAAAAATTGTTTCTTTATTTAACAATTCATTTCCGATAAAAGGGTGAAAGGGAACTACAATACAAATCTAATTTTGTATGAGATCCCCTATATATTACATAGATACTCTGGTTAAAATACCGATTAAACCCATAAGAATAAGGTACAGTCCTACAATATAGTTTAAAATTGTTGGAAAAATTAAAATTAAAATTCCAGCAACTAAAGAAATAATATAACTTGTTAACGGATGTATTGTCATCATATATAACCTATGAAAAAATTTTAAACACTTAATATTCTAAATAAAATAAAAACACATTTTAAAAAACACTTATTTATGAAAGACAATAAAGTTAAAATAACAAATTCCTATGTGAGCCACTCAAATTCTATAGATTTTGAAGTATCTGGATGTGTTCTTATCCATGAAAATAAATTTTTAGTTCTTCAAAGAAATCCTCAAAAACCATATGGAGGCACGTGGTGTCTTCCAGCGGGTAAAAAAGAAGCACAAGAAAGTCCAATAGAAACGCTAATTAGGGAAACTAAAGAAGAAATAGGTGTTTGTCTCAAAAACCAAAGATTAGAAAAAATTGGTTCTTTCCATATTGATATAGGATCATCTTGCTTCCTTTTCCATGTATACTTTCATATTACTGAGGTTAAGCCCCAGCTAGAAATAAATACAGTAGAGCATACAAACCACGACTGGATATCATTTGATGAGCTAGAAAAACACGACCTTATTATTTCAGGTCGTGAAGTTCTAAATTACTGCAAAACATTCCTTTTAAAAAGGTTCTTTTTTGAATCTTAATGACCACAGAGCTCTTTGACTTCTATAAGAAGCACTAATAAGCAAAATGAAAGGAGACAAAAAAAGAGCACCTTAGACATAAGGCTCATTTTTATATTCATTTTCTTCTGTAGTATAAGAAAGAAAGCTATCGGAACAAAGCCGTTTAAAATAGCTTCACCCACTCCACCAGCCAAACACAAAGCTTTATCAAAAAGTTGAGGATTCCATAAAACGCATCCAAGAGGAGGTAAAAAAGTCATTAAGGTTAAAAAAAATCTATTTACCTTTTTAGAAGTAAAAACTCCCGAAAGGAAATCGATCATAGAGAAACAAACACCAAGAAGAGAAGTCGTTAGAGCAAAAAATGCGAAAAATTGACCGATATAAAAAAGGTGAGGGCTTCCTGTAACTGCTTGTAATGCCTGTGTAACTGGCAAGCCATCATTTAAAGTTTCTAGCAAAATCTCTTTTGGAATAGCTCCTATAATTAACCACTGCCACACCAAAAATATCACCAATGCAATCGTTGTCCCAAGTATAATAGACCATTTCAAAACATTTTTCTGTCCTCCAGTATAATTCACAAGCGAAGGAATGATGTTATGAAATCCAAAAGCACTAAAGAGAACAGGTGTAGCCAACAATGCCGATGTTGATGTTGTATTAAATAAACACTTGGGATCGACAGCATAACTACCAAGCGTAACAAGAAGACCGTAGGCTATAAACATCAAAATGGTAAAAGAAGAATTAACTCGGTCTATCCACTTAGGTCCCAAAAATACAATAGTACCAAAAAAAACAGTAAAAATGAGTAAACTTGTATAGAATGAACAAGAGCAAAATGTAGAAATGAGCATAGCCCCAGCAGCAAAATAAGCGACCAGTAAACAATAGTATAAAAAGGCAAACAAACCACCTATCCCCTTTTTACCAGTCTTTCCCCAGAAATACTGAGATATAGAAAGAATATTGTTCATTCCTGGAAGCTGAATACAAACCTGTAAAAGAAGTAATCCTGTTATGAGCATAAAAGCCCAAACAGCAAAAGTAACTCCAACAGCAGGTAAAAACCCTGCTTTGGATGTAATCAACGGCATGCCTAGCATACCTGCGCCTATAGTAGTACCTGCGACCATAAGAGTGCAGCTAAACAACTTATTGTAACTTAAGGAAGTAGAATTTATTGTTGAAGTATTCATATTGAAAACGTCTTGTGTAAGGGTGTAAATAAAAAACTAAGTAAAGTAAACGAATGAAATATATCCTAGCCTTGATGGCTATGATGGAAATAATGAAGAGCTATTGAGTAGTTTTTTATAAACCAAAGATCCATATGAACCGCAATTAAGATGATTTGATTATAGATTAGGTTCGAATATACTGTCAAATCCGATATATTTACATCTTCCCAAAGGATAATTTTGATTAAGGAAACCAAGGAGGGCTTGCTACTCTCGGTTAAAGTTAAACCCAAGTCTCATAAAGACGAGGTCGAAGGCGTCGAAAATGACTACCTAAAAGTCCGTATACGGGCAGCACCAGAAAAAGGTAATGCCAATGACTCGTTAATAGAAACGCTATCTTTATTTTTTGGTATTCCTAAATCTCATATTGAAATAGCCTCGGGAGCGACCAGCCGCATTAAAAAAATTTTAATCCCTTTGAAATATATGTTTATTATCAAAGAAAAGCTGAAATCTGATCTGAGTCAATAACCTTAGCGCCTTTATTTTCCATCTTTATCAATGCAGCATCACCATCACCAGGTTGCAAATCGACAGGCTTACAAAGATCTTTAATAATATAAACTTGGTAGCCAAGATCTATAGCATCCATTGCAGAAAATAGGACGCAAAAATCTGTGGCAAGGCCGCAAATAAAA
>VGMB01000226.1 GCA_016866585.1 Chlamydiota bacterium | reverse complement strand
GTTTTTTTGTGTCGGAGGTTATATCAGAAAGTGAGCTATTTGATGCGGAAGCTTATTATGAAAACAGTAAAAAAATAGCCGGAATTGTAAAAATTGCGGATGGTATAGCTGTATTTACAGATCCAAAACGTAGCACAGTATACTTAGGAAATGTAGCCAAATTTGATATTCAAGATTCGGGTAAGAATCTTTCCGCCTACCTTACACTAGCGTTTGAACTGGAAAATGTTATTAATCAGTTGTCTTTATCCTATGCTCAGACTGCTTTAATTATAGTAGGGAATAAGGTCGTTTCATCGATTCAACCTAACAAGCATATAGGATTAGATATAAATATATCAGAAGAAAATATCCGTACTATAATTGGATCTAGATCTGGTAAATTAAATATAAGCGGTAGGGAGGACTACTACATCACTGTTAAACCTTTCCCCTCTGTTGATCTGATCATATGTCTTTTGACTCCTTTTGATGTAGAATACGCACTATTTAATGACCTTCAAAATAAACTTGAATCTTTGAATGTTAAAATCACACTCAGTAAAGATGGGATCAATCTGCTAGGTGTAATTATGGTCATTGTTTTAGTTTTTAATTTTACTAAGAAGATCACAAAACCAATCATAGCTATATCAGCAGCGGCTCGTACGATTCAAAATGGAGCACTAGATCAAGTAGTTTTGCCTACATTGAATTTCGGCGTAAGTAATGAAGTTCAAATCTTGAATAATGCATTTAAGGACATGGTTGAGGGGTTAAAAGAAAAAGAAAGGGTCAAGGGGATTTTGGATAAAGTGGTCTCGCAAGACATTGCTAAAGAGATTTTAAAGCAAGGGATCGAGCTTGGTGGAGAGGAAAGAAAGGCAACAATATTTTTTGCAGACATTAGAGGCTTTACTAGAACTACCCAAAATATGGATCCCTCAGATGTTATTAAGATGCTAAATGAGTGCATGACTAGATTGTCTAAAATTATTGAACTTCATCATGGTGTTATTGATAAATATGTTGGGGATGAAGTAATGGTCTTATTTGGAGCTCCTATTGCAAGTGATAATGCTGCTATTAACGCGGTAGTATGCGGCTTGGAGATTATCAAAGAGCTTAATCAATGGAATGTAATAAGAACAGCGGAAGGCTTACCTCAAGTTATGATGGGTATAGGAATTCATACAGGTCTTGTTTTTGCAGGCAATATGGGTGCTGAAAATCGATTAAATTATACTGTAATAGGTAGCAATGTTAACTTGGCTGCACGACTTTGTGGAGCTGCAGGCCCAGGTGAGATTTTGATATCAAATGCCACCAGAAATGAAATTTGTGTTAGAGATGAAATTGAGGTAGATGATTTAGGTCTATTGTCTTTTAAAGGTTTTGATGGTGCGGAACAAGTTTTTAGAGTGAAGGGTATAAAGTGACAATAAAAAAGATGGGTTATCGTCAGAAGATCGTTATCAGCCAAGTTGTTTTATTTGGTTTTTTCATCATCCTTTCGCTTCCATTTATAGAGAGAGCTGTTGTTAAGGTTCAATTGTACTCTTTAAATCAATTTGCTCTGCAAATTTCTGATAATTTAAAGAAGTCTCCCTCTGAGCAAGAAATGATTTTATCAGTTCAAAATCTTAAAGCAGACATCTTCACCAATGTTGCCTTATTTGACAATAAGATCAAACTTCTGGCTAGTTCAAAAAAAGGAGGAGATCATTTTGATAACGATTTACTTTTGTATAATACATCTATAGAAGCTGCTGCTAATGCTCTTCGCGATCATGAACTATCTGGCGTTACCGATACTATAGTTTTTAATAGACAATACGTTATTACAACGACTCTTTTCGAATTCCAAGGCAAAGAATATGTATTTCAAGGTGTCTTTCCCTATCTCCCTTTAGAAAAGTTTAGGTACTCATTCAATATTTGGTTTGGATCTGTTTGCTTTGTGGCATTTATTATTTTCGCGATATCGACATGGGCGATTTTTAGTAGGTTGCACAAACCCATACAACAAATTATAACAGCTATTAAAGCCTATCAATCTGGGGATAAGATTCTTATGGTGGATATTTTGAAAAATTCCGACTTTTCAAAAGATCAGGATTTTGGAAGATTGGCTCATACTATTACCATGTTAAACAGCCAGGTACAATCTCAATTAGAAGAATTAACGAGTGCCAAGAATGAAAAAGAAGCAATCTTGGAATCGCTGATCGAAGGTGTTATAGCTGTTGATTCAGATCAGATAGTGACATATGTGAATTTTGTCGGTGAAAAAATGCTAGGTATGACTAAGAGGGAGCTTATAGGTTTGATCTTTCCGGAGTTTAGGATAGGTCAGAATGAAGAGCTATTTAAAAAGAGTACACGTCTTTTAGATTTTGCTAGAAAAAATAAGAAATTAGCTATCGATTCGATAGAGATTGATAACGGTAAGCGTATTCATTTAGACATGGTTGCAGCGCCCATCTCTAACTCTAAGGGGGCTATTTTAGTACTTCAAGACAATTCCAGTCAGTATAAGATAGTAGAAATGGGAAAAGATTTTGTTGCTAACGCCTCTCATGAGCTGAGAACTCCTATAACGATTATAAAAGGGTTCGCAGAAACTCTTCAGGATATGAAAGAAATGCCGGCAGAAACTTTGTCAAGTGTTGTCGATAAAATAGTTCGTAACTGCGAACGTATGGAGTGTTTAATTAAAAACTTATTAACGCTTGCTGATATAGAAAATTTATCCATTTCTCCTTTTCTAAAGTGTGATATGATTTCACTTATTGAAAATTGCATTCAGATTGTGCAGGCTGTATACACAGATGCTATAATCACATTTCAAAAAGATGAGAGCATACTAATGGTTGCTGCAGATGGTAATTTATTCGAGCTTGCAATTATTAACTTACTTACTAATGCAGCAAAATATTCTAAACCTCCTGCTAAAATCCATGTTTCTATCTTGCAAAAAGAGGAAATGGCTGAGATTGTTATAAAAGATCAGGGTATAGGAATTCCTCCTGCAGACATAGGACGCATTTTTGAAAGGTTTTATACTGTAGATAAAGCTCACTCAAGGAAGATGGGTGGTGCCGGGTTAGGACTGTCTCTTGTTAAAACTATTATCGATAAACATCATGGGACTATAAAAGTCGATTCTAAGATCGGTGAAGGAACTTCATTTACTATTGTAGTTCCGATTGCAAAAAGACCTTAGTTCTCAAGAGGCAAACTGAAAAGTATCTTTTTACCTTCATTTTTATAAACAAGATTATCAAGAAGAATCTG
>VGMB01000225.1 GCA_016866585.1 Chlamydiota bacterium | reverse complement strand
GTTTTTGGATGTAGTAAGATGGGTCCATCTAGGCCTACCATATCTCTTTTTTGCTGTACAAAGGTCTTCCACCAAAGATCTTTTACATTTTTTTTAAGCTCAGCACCGTAGGGGCCAAACGAGTATGTGTTAGCGAAACCCCCATAAATCTCAGATCCTGGGTATATGAACCCTCTGCGTTTACAAAGCGCAACTATCGGTTTTAGAGTGTCTTGAATTGATGTCTTATTTTGTGTTTTGTCTTGACTCATAGGTTGCCTATTCCGAAATCCTTCTAAAAAACTTGTAGTATGCATTTTGCAAGATTAATAATGAAGCGGAGACTGATGAGGTTTTAAAATCAAAATACGTAAAAATGGGTAAATCTTTTATTACTTTCTGTTTTCTATGGCTCCTCGTATGTTTTTCATATCCTCATCAAGGTTTGGGATCTGATTCATACGACATAAAAATTCAAGAGCTTGTGGGATTTTACTTTTACATAAACATTCTGTAAATGCTGAGTGAAGAGCTAGGTCTTTGATTAGGGGATTGTGGATGTGTTCAATAATCTCTTTACACTCTTCGATATTTTCTTTTACGATTGCTATATTGCTAAGTTCCATTTTTAGTTTGTCTTTGGACTCTTCAGAACTCTCTTCTTCAATTGTTTTTAATATTTCAATAAGAGGTTTCACTTCAGAAAGTGGCTCGAGTATAAGTCTCGCTATATACGAAGTAATGTCGAGCCACCCAGTTGTTCTAAGAGTTTCGAGAGAATGTTTACGAGTAAGTTTTAACGCTGTTTTTAAGCATAGGTTTGTGGAAAGGTGATCTATAATCACTTCTAACTCTGACTTATCAAATATATTTCTTGTTTTTTTGGGAGCCGTTTGCCCTTGTTGTTCTCTTGAAAAAAATTTAACAGCTTGTTGTGTTTTAATAGCCTCGCAAAATACAGGGTGGTTTGCTGCGTAGTAGGAAAATTCGTTTGTCTCTCCATCAGACATTTCTAAAAGAATGTATGTTAGCTCATCTATGGACTGTGTTATTTTACTCTTATCTGGTGCCTGACCGGAGCTGCAGGATTGTATGATTCGCATCGGCAATTGAAACTTGTCTGGTATGGCTTGTGCAATTGTTGCTGTTGGATTTCTACAGCATGACATGTTTCTTGGAAAAAAGGTGTTGTTACTTGTTTGTGGCTTTTGATTGCCTAATCGATTCATATGAATATCCTAAAGTCTATTTTAGGTTTGAGTGTACTTTGTTTTTTTAATTTTTGAAAACACTAAGCATCTCGTTAATACTTAAGACCTCGCTGACTTGTTTGTGTCAGTATTGTTTAAATATTTTAAAAAAAATATTTGACATAATAATTTTTTTAATCAATCTTTACAAATTCTTTACAAGATGAACCTTTAGGGAGGTTTGCTATGAGCGTACATTTACCATCAAGTCTTGCTGTTTCTACTTCAAAGGTGTGGTGTTCAACACCGTTTAGATCCTCAGTGAATAAGGGAGTAATCAAAACCCCTGCGACGTTGAAAGAAGGGGAGTTAAGTTCTTTAGAGTTGGAAGAGTTGAACAGACGGATAAAACCTGTAATGGTTCAAGGTTTGGGTTGCTATGCTTCTATTTGTAGGTGTTTTTCTAAGGTTTTCCCTGTTTATCGACGCGCTCAGAGTGAAAGAGCTTCAGAGATTTTTGCTACATATTTAGAGGAAAAGTATGGGAAAAATGTTGTGGATATGACTTTAGAGTCAGTTAATTGGTCCGCCATTAAGGTGAATTTTCTGCTTAAAGATGTTATTGAAATTAAAAAAATTGCTGAAAAGTTTTTTTTGCAGATCAAATGCCGAGAGTATGCCTCCGGAGGGATGATATGTGAAGGAGATGTTTGCTGGGTTGTGCAAGATGGTCATTGGAATCCAAAAATCAAGGTGGATAAGGTGGATCCTTCAGCTCAAGATCGCCATATCATAGAGGATTTTAGTGAGGATATTGTACGGGAAAAATTGCAAGCAAATACAGATGCTAGCGAAGAGCAGGTGCTCGCGGTGATAGCAGGCATGAGACAGAGGGTGTATCAAAGCAGAGATTGCATGCTTGTTGTTTCATCAAGAAAAATTGATGAATTCTTAATTAAAGAAATTGCTGAAAAACAGCTTGAGATTGAGTGTATGGAGAAATTCAACTTGGAGAGGGCTCAAAGCATTTTACAGATTGAAACTACACTTACACCACATAGCGAAGAAAAGATAGGCTCTGTAAGCAGCTCTCAAAGCAATAGTAGGTCAAGCTAGGAGATTGAATCGGGTTTGTATTGTAATATAATGTTTTGGCATTAGTAACAAAATATATAGAAAGGAGGCGCTTATGATACCGCTACCGACAAGCTTAAGAGTAAGTGTTGCAACTAGTTCAAGGAATAGTCCATGTATATGTTGCTGTACAAATGTTCAATATCAGGTAACAGAATCAAGAGTGGTCAATAACAATGGAAGTGTTGGAGATGATTTAAGAAAAGATGAGGAGGATGATCTTCGTGTTTTGCCTTCCTTAGAGCAAGAGGAGGGTCGATATTGTCTTCCCTTTTTTGGACGATGTATCAATAGGCTTTTGCCTGGGTATAATACAAGGGCTAGTAGGTTAGCTTCGGCTTTGTTATTTGAATATTTAGAAAATAAATATGGTAGGGAGATAGCTATGACTTCAACACTAGAAGAAGGGTGGGAAGGTGTTCAAAAAGATCTAAGAGTGAAACATGTTCGCAATATTAAATCTCGCGCTGAAAAAATGCATATAGATCGAGAGTTGGCTAAAGTTGAAGAAGGTAGTGAAGAAGGTGTTATTCTAGAACAGGTTGTCAAACACACAAACTGGGTGCCGGACATTCAAGTTGAAAGGTCTTTGCTGGATGAAGTAGAGGGGAAAAATATGCATCCTTTTGATGAGCAGAGGATGAAAGAAAAGCTAATGAGAAACACCTCTGCCACCCAGGAGCAGATCGCTAGTGTGGTGGATGGGGTCAAGTCGAGGATACTTCATAGTGATGCTATTACCCTCATAATACCTTGCGAAAAGTTAGATAGAATTTTTATTCAAGAGGTAGCTAAGAATAAAATCCAACTTAAAACTCTAAGTGTATCTACTATGCAAGCTCAAAACAAAGTATAGTTTATCATGATTGTGGTCCTTTTGAATGATTTAGGAAGGACCATTGTTAAATAAAAGTATTTAGTTTTTTTTAAATTTATATTCTTTTAAAATTCTACGCCTATTTAAATTTATATAAGTTAATGTTTTTTTTTGATC
>VGMB01000224.1 GCA_016866585.1 Chlamydiota bacterium | reverse complement strand
AGAATCGCTAAATTCAAATATACAGGCATAGCATTTTCATTTAGTGAAATAGCCATTTTATAATTCTGAACAGCCTTATCATGTTGATCTATGGATTTTAAAGCATTAGCATAATTTGCATATAGATCTGACGATTGGGAACCAAGGGATATTGCCAATTCATAACTTTGTATAGCTTGAGCATTATGACCTGTTTTAAAAAACACATTACCCATCTGAAAAAGAACTTCAGTATTATGAGGATCTATATTTGAGGCTTTTAATAGGACATTTTTTGCTTTTTCAAAAGCTAAAGCATTTTGATAGTAAATAGAGGTATTTATGTATACCTGCACGTTACCTGAAAAAAGATCTACAATTTTATCGCAAATACTTACAGTCTCTTCAAAACGATTTGTCTTTTCATTCAAAGAACAACATAAAAAATAAATATCTGGATTGTTTGGCTCTAATTGCCTCAGTTCATCACATAGACTCTTAGCCATTTCATAATTATTTATAGAAATATAAGTAAAACAAAGATTTTGCTTAGCTTTAAGGAAATTAGGATTTATAGACAAAGCGTTATTAAAATGTTCAATAGCGTTATGATAATGCTTAATCTCAATACAAATGAGGCCTAAGTGAAAATAAGCTTCGATATAATTGGGGTTTAAATAAAGAGCACGCTTAAAATCTAGCTCTGCAAGATAAAATTCTTTTACACACGTATAAGCAACACCCCGGTGGTAAAAACCATCAGGATTATTTATATCCAATATAATCGCGTTAGAAAAGCAAGATATAGCCTCTTTACATCTCTGCATATTAATTAAGGTGATGCCACAGTTAACATAAGCCATATAATAACGAGGATTGAGCTCAAGAGCTGTTTTAAAGCAAGATACCGCCTGATTTAGATCCCCTTGGTTTTTATAAATTACACCAAGATTCAACACCACATCATGCTGTTGAGGATTAATGGTAAAACTTTTTCTAAGATAAATAAGAGCATTATTATAATCTGAGATCTTTAGAAAACATGTCCCAATATTTTTTAAGATATGAGAGTGATTCGGCATTTGCTGCAAAATAAGAAAATAAAGTTCGATTGCTTTTGATATATTTCCATTATTTTCGAATGACAAGGCCTCTGCAAAAATTTGATCCAAACTTAGAGTCATAGCGTCCATAATCTTTGCACCTCATTGATAATATTATTGATAACAGATGACCAATCATTTTGATTATTTTGTCTAAAAAGTCTCACGCTCTTATACCAGACTGATGATTGGGTCTGTAACATCCACCTATAATCCGGTACCTTAGGAAGCAGAACCCAAGTTTTTAGTCCAAGCGATCCGCAGAGGTGTGCAACAGAAGTATCTACAGTAATGATAAGATCCATTTGACTTGCTAAAGATGCTGTTTCAGAAAAATCGACAAGCTCTGAGCAAAATGTGTTTAGTTTTTTATTTGAAAGAACACATTTTAGCTCATAGTCTCTAATTTCTTTTTGCAAGGAAAAAAACTCGACTGGCAAATCCCATAATGGTTCAAGAGCGGTATAAGGGATGCTACGGTTCTGGTCATTTTCGTAAAGAGCTGCTCCAGACCATACAATACCAATACGTGGCTTTTTCGTTTTACTCAGTTTTGATTGCCAATATTTTTTTCTTTCAGAAGGCAAAGATAAATACCCCTCTGCATAGGGGATGGTATCTGTAGTTATCTGCAGTATATACGGTAATGACATAACCGTCTGATGAAAGTCAAATACCCTGCTCGGATCTTCAGAACATACAATTTCTATTTTAGGATCTAATGTACTTAATATCTCTTTAAGAGATGAGTTTACTTCTAAAGTTATATTAGCTCCAAGTTCTACTAATTGCTTGGCAAAGCGGCTATACTGGATAGTATCACCAAGTCCTTGTTCCGCATAGAGAAGCACTCTTTTATTTTTTATGTTTGTATTATCAAGTCTTGGAAATGGATAACTTCTTATATTAACCTTAGGTTTATCTACAAAAAATCTCGTTTCATAGTTTTTCCATCCCTCCAAGTAATCTCCATTAACGAGCTCTATAAGGGATCTATTAAATTTTGCCATCAGGTGGGCTGGATTATTAAGAAGAGACATATCGAAAAATTTCAAAGCTTTTTCATACTGTCCTATATAAGAATAACACAAGCCCATATTACAATATGCCTTGGCATATGTAGAATCTTGCAGCAGACATATGCTATTAGAGGATATAGCCTCATCTATCATTCCAAGATTATATAATGCTTGCCCTTTGTTATAGTGTATCTCTGGGTTTCTATACTCAATGGAAAGTGCCTTATTATAAAGGTCTATAGCTTTAGTGTGTTTTTTTATTTCTTGGAAACAATTACCAAGGTTAACAAGGGCATTTATATTATTAGGATCAATTATTAAAAGCTGCTTATAGTAAAAAATGGCCGCATCGACGTTGCTTAGTTCTTGGTAGATATAAGCAAGGCTAAATAAAGCCACTGCGTGACTATGGTCATAATCTAAAGCTTGAGTATAAGCATCGATCGCCCTTTCTTTATGACCAAGATAGTATAAACAATTACCTCTTGAAACATAGACTTCTAAATTTCCAACATCAAGGTTCAGGGCTTTTTCAAAACACACCAATGCTTTTTCATAATTTTTTATATTTTCAAAGCATTTACCCATACATACCCATCCATCAAAAGAAGAACTATCTATAAGTAAAGCGCTATAATAAGCGAGTATTGATAGAGAAAAATTGTTCATAGCAAAGAGGATATCCCCTTTGAGTAAAAATGCTTGCGAAAATGAAGGATATAGAAACAATGCCTGATCGCTAAATTTCAAAGCCTTCAGTAGATCGTTATTGAGATAATGCATTTTTGCTATCTCATAATAAGGGTCTGAAAACAATGGATCTTGTAGTATTGACTTCGTGAATAATGTAATAGCCTCGTCACTACTTTCTGACGAAAGAATCATCTTCCCCTGATCATAAAAATCTACAGCATTTGAATTTGGTTTATATATCCTTTTACATGATGAGATCTTAATTGGAGTATCCTGAAAAACTTCTGTGTTTATATGATCACAAATCACAATCATTAACCTTTAAATAATCGTAAAGACTTTCTACTACCTCACTCCAAATCCTCGTTGAACTTTGTCTAAACAAAGTGGCAGATCGATACCATGGAGAGTCTGTGCGATTAAGGAGCCAACGCGGATCCGAGTTATATGTCAATAAAAGAAAAAATGGCTTACCTAGAGCTCCACATAAGTGGGCAGTAGCAGTA
>VGMB01000223.1 GCA_016866585.1 Chlamydiota bacterium | reverse complement strand
GCAGATAGCCCGCAAACTGGATATCATAATTCAACGGGAGGAGTTGCTCTAGGAATTGATGCATGTTTTGCTGGCTGTCTTACAGCAGGTTTTTTAGGAGGCTATTCAGGTTCTGATATTGATTGGAACCAAAATCGAGCTCATGGAGATATATACTCTGGATACGCAGGGATGTACTTATCTGCGATAACGGATTATTATTATGTTAACGCATCCGTTCTTGGAGGATGGACACATTACTATGCTAAAAGAAATATAAAATATCCTGGAGTTTATCAAAGTGCTTCAAGTGATAAGGGGGGAGCGCAGATCAGCTCCCAATTCAATCTAGGTGTTAATCTGACTTTCTTAGGTATTCAGGTCAGGCCTTATAACTCTTTTAACTATATCTCTCAAATTGAAAATGGATTCACAGAATATGGAGCTGGAGCTTATGACCTGAGAGTCAAAAAAAACAACTCGATTATTGTAAGAAATGAACTTGGCTTGCAACTAGCTAGTTGTTTATGTTTTGGTGGATCTAGCTGGAGTATCGCTCCTCAACTTTCTTGGGTTCGAGAGGTGAGAATAAAAGGTAAAGATTACAAAGCTCGTTTTAATGATACACAAAAAACTTTTATACTAACTGGTTATTTCCCAGATCGAAATTTGGTGTCTCCTGGTTTCTTTTTATCAAAGATGTTTTGGCAAAATAGAGTCTCTTTAGATTTATACTATAAAGGGGAGTTTGGTAGTAAATATACTAATAATAGCTTTGGAGCGGAATTGCGCCTGGGTTTTTAATTCTATCTTTCAAGCGGGCAGAGGTCATTTTAATTCTTAGCGGACTTTTTCTTGATAACTATTTAAAATAGGATAGTAGCTGGCATTTTTTACAACCAGGAGTCTCCTGGTTGTAATCTCTGAACTTTTTAATCCGTACTTTGCTCGTACGATTGTTTTAATACCACAATCACACTTGGATCTGAGAGTGTCGAGGTATCTCCAAGTATTTTACCTTCAGCGATATCTCTAAGCAGTCTTCTCATTATTTTACCGCTTCTTGTTTTAGGGAGTTCTTTAATAAATAAAACTTTTTCGGGTCTAGCTAAGGATCCAATTTTTTTTGCTACATGGGCTTTTAATTCCTGCTCAAGCTCAATACGTTCAGAAGCTCTCTCTTTAAGGCTAACAAAAGTTACTATCCCTTGTCCTTTGATTGGATGTTGCACACCTATAGCAGCAGCCTCTGCAACATCATGATGTTCAACAAGGGCGCTTTCAATCTCCATGGTACCAAGTCGATGTCCTGATACATTAATTACATCATCAATTCTTCCCATTATCCAAAAATATCCGTCTTCATCAATACTTGCTCCATCACCTGTTAAATAGTACTGACCATTCCAACGGCTCCAGTATGTAGTTTCATATCGGATAGGATCTTTATAAATCCCTCTGAGCATAGAAGGCCAAGGAGAGGTTATTGCAAGAAACCCATTTTTATTGGCATTACCTTCCATGTCCAGTATCTGTGCTTCAATACCTGGTAAAGGCTTGGTAGCACTTGCGGGTTTTAGGGGAGTGATGCCTGGCAAAGCAGAAATCATAATGCTACCAGTCTCGGTTTGCCACCATGTGTCTACTATAGGACATTTTTCTTTGCCGATTGTTTTAAAATACCACAGCCAGGCCTCAGGATTGATCGGTTCTCCTACTGAGCCCAATAATCTCAAGGAAGATAGATCATGCATCGCTGGCCACTGATCACCCCACTTTATGAATGTTCTAATTGCCGTCGGTGCTGTATAGAGGATGGTTGCTTTGTGTTTTTCTATTAGATCCCAGTATCTAGACTGTGATGGGAAATCAGGAGATCCCTCATACATTAGGACTGTCATACCATTTGACAGCGGTCCGTATACAACATAGGTATGGCCTGTGATCCATCCTATATCGGCTGTGCAGAAATATACGTCATCGGGCTTAATATCAAAAACTATCCGTGTTGTTGATTTGGCAGCAACCATGTAACCACCCGTCGTATGGATAATTCCTTTCGGCTTGCCTGTTGTCCCGGATGTGTATAGTATAAATAGAATATCCTCAGCGTCCATTTGTTGGGGAGTGCTTTCCTCAGATTGGTTAGAAATCAGAGAATCGTAAAATACATCTCTATTTTCTTGCATATTCACTGCGCATCCACTTCTTTTAACGACGATCACATTTTTAACAGAAGGACAACCTTGTATCGCCGCGTCTGCCTGCTCTTTTAGGGGAGTAAGGTTGCCCTTCCTTTTACCAGCATCACAAGTAATGACAATTTTGGCTTCAGCATCTCTTATCCTATCTTTTAATGAGTCTGAAGAAAAGCCTGCAAAGACTACAACGTGTATTGCTCCGATTCTTGCACATGCAAGCATCGAGACTATTGCTTCAGGAATCATAGGAAGGTACAGAATTACTCTATCTCCTTTTTGAACTCCTAGGACAAGCAGAGCGTTGCTTAGCTTGCATACCTCCTTATGTAACTCTTGATAGGTTAGGCTCCTTAATTCACCATCTTCTCCTTCCCAAAGTATGGCTGCTTTATTTCTTGTTTCTGAGGATAGATGGATGTCTAAGCAGTTGTAACTGGCATTTGTTTTGCCCTCAATAAACCATTGAGCATAGGGGGGATGCCAATTAAGAGTTTTCTCCCATGGCGAAAACCAAAATAATCGTCTAGCTTCTTTTTCCCAGTACTCAACTGTTGTAGAACCTGCATCTGGAGTAAAAGTGGAATTTACGTAATTGTCTTGTACTGCTCTTATCGAAGTTTCTATTTCTGTGGATGTAGTTACTGGCATGACATGCTCCTTAGATTTAAAAGAAATGTATTTTACAATAATTTTATTAAAAAAAAATATTTATTTTAGCAATTGAATTTAATGTCATTTAATTGCTAATAATTAATTACAGGCGGTGTTTTATGATTATTAGGGTTTTTATTAATTTTGTTTTTCTAATTATTTGTTCATTTCTTTTTTCTTTAGATAATCCTCCAAAGAGAGATGTCGATGCAGATCCACAACTTAATCTAATTGTTTATTCTGATGAATTTGCTCAAATTCTTGGAGAAAGACCTAAATTGCATTTGCTCGCCACTGGTTTTGGTTTTACAGAAGGTCCTGTGTATTTTTCTAAAGAATCTGGAGAGGGTTTTTTATTATTCACAGATCAAATCAATGACACGATCCAAATGATAAAATGGTACGGTCTTAGTCCCTTTAATCAGATAACAACACTATCGTGGAGCGCTCCTGCGGTATTTAGACATCCATCTAACAT
>VGMB01000222.1 GCA_016866585.1 Chlamydiota bacterium | reverse complement strand
ACTCCCAGCTTTTTTTCTCTTATACACTTACAATTAGCTACATGATCGTATTGCTATAATTTTAGACTAGATTTAAGCTCCCACCTAAAGCTTTTTATGACTGCATGTATAATTTCTTTTAATCTTCTCCTCGGATAGTTGGGGTTTCCCTATATTGAAAAGTTAAAAGGATAGCCTGATATTTCACCACTTATTTTGATACCTGTTTAACAATTACTACCTCGAAGAATTGACGATTGATAAATTTATCTGCGATTCTGTTCTAGCGTTTTTAATGCTCCTTAATTGGTTTATAGTTCAAGAGGAGACGGTATGTATGGATGCCTTAAAGTTTAAAATATTTAAATCCTAATCTATCTAACAATACTTAATAGTTTTCCGCTCATTCAAGATTAGGTATTCATTCTGGAGCAGCTATAGTTGGCAATATTGTTACAGAAGGCAGAGTGAATTATACTTATGTCGACAAGATGGATTACAAAAGTTATAGATTACAATGTTTAAATAATATTTTTAATGCATACATACTATTTAGTGAAATAACTCATTAAAAAAACAAACTACTTTGAATGTATGCAGATCGATTTTATGATTATGATATTTAGATCTGAGGGGATTACAATTTCGAATTTATGGGAACAACAGACCCATATCTCGAGCTAGCGTAAGCCCTGAAAATATGATCATTTCTTAAAAATTAACAGAAGCCATTTACTATTTTATGATAGAGGCACGTTGGATCAGTAAGGCCTGATGTATATAACCAACTTACGCCTACTCTATTTCCTATCAGATCTTTACATAAACTTCCGGACTTTATAATTTTGCCAGCAACTTGTGTCTCGGCACCAAAGGAAATGTGCTTTAAGTCTAATCATTATTAATAAGATGTATATCGCTATAGCAAATGCCACAATGTGAAATTTGAATTAAAACTTTGTAAGGTTTTAGATCAGTTATTTCATAAGAATGGGTAATTAACTTATCCTTAGATTTAATTGCAGCAAGTGCTTGAATTAACATAAATTCCTTGATTATTCTTCAATCAAAATATAAGGGATGTTTACTTCAATATCTTCTTCATAGAAACCGCGTTTTTGGGTTTTATTAGGTCTAGTAGGATTTCTAATATCTAAGCTTACAGAGCTAGTTACTTTGTTGTTAAGAGAGTCTGTTGCGATGGCATGAAACAAACCCTTACCGTTTTTAAAGGCTGTCGTATTTACATAGAATTGATAAGGGGCCTCATGGTCTCTTTCAATGAAAATATCGTTGTAATAAAGGTCAACGTGTTGAATGTCATGGCCGGAGCTTGCATGGACATTAATTTGAATCTTTCCTTGCACTTTCTGATTGTTTGAGTGAGAAGTAATTTTTGCACTGGTCGGTTGTTGATAAATCCCTTGTGATTGCAAAAATGTATAATCTATATACTGTGCTACATATGAGTTGTCGAAGGTTGTGGTGTCATATGAGGAAGGGATTGTTGCGTTTCGCTGTATATCTACAAGTGTATATCCCGATAGAGTTGTCGCAAAATTTTTCGTTGAATCTTGGCAAATTAAATAATAACGACTAAAGTTTTGAGCGCTTTGAGCGAAATCTGTTAAATCAATTGCAAATTTGGTTGATGAAGTTGAGTTGCTCGTTCCTGCAAAGTCAAAAGGACCGCCACTATAATTTAGTGCTGGAATTGTAATTGATGTTTGAGGTTGCGCGGTTCCTGAAGAAGATGCTCCCACAGAGACTTTTAGTTGATTTCTTCTGCCCTGGTCTATTGTAAATGTGCTTAGTAAAGAAGGTGTGTAGTTTGCTTTAACGGGGACAGCTAGTATAGCAGCAGAATTTAATGGAGCTGCAAGCGGAACTCGAGAGATTTTATTCATGTTTTTTACGCCGCTAACCGATCTAAAGGCGTCATAAGATATCCAAATATAGCCCTGGTTACCCCATCCTGTTCCCCAGGAGTTGGCGACTTTAAATGCTCCTCTTTCTCCCGAATCTTCTTTGCCACTATTATTTACGTCAATCCATATTGTATCGTCATAACCAACGATCGTCATCATATGACCTCCTTTCTGGCCATTCATGTATCTAACAGCATACTCGTTAAAATAAAGATTGTTAATACGCCTAGGATCTCTTTTGATTTTTGTTGTTACCCAGGAATTTATGTAGGTTCCAAATGTAAGGACATGCCCATTGTTTAGCGCGCTTTTAATTGCGGTAAGGTCTTGTCTATTTCCTAAATTTAGACCTGAAATTAAAGTTGCTTTAAGAAATCTATTTTTTGTTGCATTGATCCAGTCTTGGAAATTTAAATCCCAGGCTAAATAATTGGAATCATAAGGAAGAGATGCGATGCTAACTGCTCCACAAACATTTAAAAGATTATATGCATCGTAAGGGTTTAGACCATAATTTACTCCGCCATTTAGAAGATTATAAGTCCACTTGGGAGATAGTACATATTGATTTGAAGTTTTATTGTTAAAGCCATTCAATAAACCTAATTCATGGCTTGCTTGGTAATAAGTTGAAGCCCACCCAACGCAAGATCCTAGATTCAACTGATTGCCAATAGGAGGAAATGACGGAAGAAGACTGTTATCAACTCTTGAGGGTAGGGAAGCTCCTAAATTACTTGTGATTGTTGAGCTGGATGATAAAAAGCTTACGCTTGAGGATGTTGAATCTTGATAATAGGAAAATTCTCCCAAATCTTTAAAGTTTTCATAATATATTTGTTTGCCATTTTCATGACCATATATACGTGTTGCTCCGAGTTTATTGGGAACAACTTCATCTACCTTCGAAGCGTTTTTTTCAATTTCTTGTAACTCCTCTTCAGAAAATGAATATAAGCCATAATGCTCAAATCCTTGATTAGTAAGATTAGCAAACAAAAAATTCATTTGTGATGTCAGGCAAAAAAGAAGAAATGATTTAGAAATTTTCATAACGACCTTAAAAAAATTAAAATTTTAAATATATGCAAAGAGGGTTTTTTTTAAAATAAGTTGTTGTTCTTTTAAATTTGGCCAAACTTTGTCATTTTGTAACTTGGTGTCGTTTTTCTTAACTTACGTGGCTGGTTTTTACTAAAACTTTTCATTTTTGTACTTCATGAGATTAATTCTTGAAGTTTATTTTAAAAAAAAAGTCGTGTAATTTTCCCTATGAAAACCCTGTCTATGAAATTTATAGAGAAAAAAAGGGCTGGAAAAATGTTTGCGAATAAATCACGTGTTTTTGTATGTTTATTGCTTCCTAACGACGAGATCTGAAAAAGAAAACGAAGTTAAGAAAAAGTGATGCTAAGTAAAGCA
>VGMB01000221.1 GCA_016866585.1 Chlamydiota bacterium | reverse complement strand
GATTGAACTTTTATGAATACCACCGCCGGCATGGCTTTTTTAGCAACACTTGTAAATGATTTTGAAATTTGTATTGGGGAACAAGCACAATCGTTGTCTTTGTTCTTTGGTTCTTGAGAGGTTTTTTGCCCTGCTGTAATAGGACCTGCTATGAAAGAGGCTACAGTGCAAAGGGAAAATATCAATTTCAATGACATAAAATCTCCTGCATAGATTAAATGAACGTAAAAAAATAAAATTTATAGAAAGACTCTAAAAGTCTCAATATTTGAATTCTTCTTTTGCCTAAAGAAAAGTAGTTTTGTATATACCTTAAGCCACTTAATTGTCCATAATAGTGCTAAATAGGCATTATCGGTAGTTCTCTTTTAGTCTGCTCGAGAATTTTATTTTCCTTTTCAATAAGCTCCTTATTGCCAAAGGAAACTGTTACCCCTTGTTTTTGCATTATTTCAAGGTGGGATTTTACGGAGTGAATCAGATTCTCCTTCGTCAAATTTATAATCCTGCTTCGATATTCTTGTCTAAATTGTGTGGACTTATCATCACGCAGCCAGCTGTATGCCGTAATAGCTCTATTTCCAGGAGATATTGGAGAATCAAGTTGCTGTATGATCCCAAGTTTCGCTTCATCTAAATCTTCTTGATTAAAGTTTCCTTTTATTGTTGACGCTATCGCATAGTCAAATGCATCTATTGTGCTTACCACATGAGGATCTCTATAAGAATGAAAGTAAAAACAACCCGATGCTGCGCTGTAGTTAGTACCGACACCATATGCTCCACCTTTTTCTCTTACCTTATGAAGTAGGGTTTTATTGTCAAACAGTTGTGTAGCAACAGTAAGTGCTGCTGAATCGGGATGAACAAAAGATATTGTAGGCATTGCTTTCACATTATAGACAACAGGGGAAGATACCGACCTAGCCTTAGATGTAACTGGATGAAGAGTATAGTTTGAACTCCAGGGCTCTAGGTTTTTAGTTGGTAAACCCGTAAATAAATCAAAAAACTTCTGTTCTTTCAAATTATTAAAGTCATTTTCATTGCAAGATAAAATAAGATTGTTGTGTTTGTAGGAAAGAACTTTGTCCTTAAGATTGAGGAGCCTATCTATAACTTTTGAAATATTTGATTCAAGGTTCTTACATATGTCTTGGATTGTATGGAAATATTTTAGTCCGAAGCTAACGTTGTTAAAGTGGGTTGATATATGAAATCCACTTAGTGCCTCTTGGATCGCGTATCGCAGTGCATGTCTAGGTAATCTGTTAACCAAGGATGTATGAATCTGTTTTAAAAGCTCTTCAATTCTTTTTTTATCACTCAGATCTGGTTTAGTAATCATATCACGATATAAAGAAAAAAGCTTTTCAGATTTCCTATTTAAACATTTTCCTCTAATGTTAATGCAAGGCTTTAAAAGCTTAGAATTTGTTGCTTGAATATGGAGTGCAGAAGATACGCTGATTCCTCCAGTATGTGCCTGTATATATTCCAGGTTTTTAACATAATCTCTGTCTCCACTACCAATTTCTGGTAATATAAATAAAAGAATCTGCATATAAGGAAGGTCTTCCTCATCTATATGAGGTAGATCAAAACAAATGTCAGAGTATATTATGTGATTTGTAAAGCATTCATGGTGGAATATTTCAAAATTGTTGTGTTTTTCTTTTTTGAGATCAAATTGCCTTACTAGGACTGGAACGTCATCTAATGTCATTTTAGGAAGGCAGCTTAAATTTTGTGTCTCAACACTTTTAAGATACTCTTCAAGCTCTTCTGTTTGTTTTATAATTTTCTTTGTTTCAGTCTCGGTTAATTTCTCTTTAGTTGATATTAGTTTTTTTTCTTCTTCATCAGCTTCTTGTTTAGCAAGTTGTGGGTTTGGAGAGAAGGTTAAACGTACAAAATGGGTGTTTTCGATGAGATATTTTCTTAATAAATCGCTTAAAAACTGAGGGTCTTTTGCTTTTTGACTTAATTTTTCAAAGAGTGAATAGATAACAAGTGCATTTTCTGGTTCACAACCATGTTGTTTTGCTAAGGCAGATCTAAGAAATAAAGTAAGGCCAAATGGACTATGATCACCCGTAATTTCTAGTCGAGAAAACTCGATCTGGTGTATCACTGCTTCAATAAGATGTTGTGGTATGGGATCTTCTGCAATTTTTTTCAGGCTTGTAAATAGATGTTGCTCAAGTGCATCTGCATCTTTTTCTTCACAACCTTTACAAGTGATCACATAGGGCATCTCACTCATTTCATTGTCAACAAATGCATCAGCTTGAGAACACAATCCCGAGTCAAGTAAGGCCTTTTTAAGAGGAGATGCGTCAGTATCCATTAATATTGCATCTAAGATAGATAGTGCCAGGACATCTTCTTGTTGTTGTAAAGGACATGTAAGCCATCCAAAAGAGATCATAGTTCTATCAGATGAATCCTCTTCATCTTCTTCCACTGGATAAGTAAAGTGTTTTCTTACTGGTTCTGTGAATCTTTTTTGCTTTGGTATGGGAGGTATTGATGGTTGAGATAATACATGTTTAAGAGTTTTTTCGTAGATGAAGTCTAAGTTCGTTTTTAATGGAATATTACCGTACAAAAAGAATAAACATTGGCTAGGATGGTAATATGTTTCATAAAAATTTATGAGTTCTTCGTATGTTAAGTTTGGGATTTCTGTAGGATCGCCACCAGAGTTGTGTGCATACGGAAGATCAGGTGTTAAAAGTTTTATCATGGCATGCCATAACCTAGAGTCTGCTGACGATAAACTTCCTTTCATTTCATTAAATACTATTCCCTTATATTCAAGAGGACTTTGTATGTTATTATGCTCTGAAAATTCTAGTCTGATTCCCTCTTGTAAAAAACTAACCTCTTTAAGTTGAGGGTGAAATACGGCATCTAGATACACTTCGAATAAATTAAAGTAGTCTTTCTCTACTTGAGAGGCTGCTGGGTAGCAAGTGAAATCTGCTCCTGTCATAGCGTTCATGAATGTATTTAGACTTCTTCTTGTCATTGAAAAGAAGGGATCTTTTACTGGGAATTTTTTAGATCCACATAGTACTACGTGCTCTAGAATATGGGCTGCGCCATTAGAACTTGATGGATATGTTTTAAAAGAAAGACAAAATAAGTTTTCAGGGTCATTGTTTTCGATGTGCATAATCTGAGCACCTGAAGGCTTATGTACAAGTTCTCTTAATATGCAATTAAGTTCTCGTATCTGCACAATTTTAGTCACTTCAAATTGTAAGTACGTTTCGCCAATGTTTTTTAAAAAATTTGAATCCATATTTGTCCTCAAAGTCAATGCGTCAGTGTAGAAAATGACATTCTT
>VGMB01000220.1 GCA_016866585.1 Chlamydiota bacterium | reverse complement strand
TCTTCTATTCTTCTCATACCGCGCTTCTCTAGCTGTCCTACCATGATTTCAGAGTCAAGCTCGTTCATCTGGCAGCCGTATGTTCTTATAAAAAAGGTTTCTAATTTACGCATGTATAGACTTTCTTTGAGGTTGAATTTTTTCTGGGAAATTTTATCCTATGCATATTCATTTTGACAAGATAGATTTATGGAGATCTTGTTTAGGATAGATTTTTTCTTTTAAAAAGTTTTGTTTTTAAATTCCTTTTTATAATTTTAAAATGTTTTAAAATTTCAATTAGTAGGTAAGTTAAATTTATATTTCGTTGTATTATCTTCGGGTTAAAAAAATTCCTCTAGCTTGCTGAAAAAACTCTACACAAAAAAAGACGGAACACGTATCCTAGCACCATTATTTTAAATCTATACAATAACATAAACTGTAAGGCTTAAATTCATGACCCAAAGCAGAAAAAACACATGTGTACTTCTTACTAAAGAAGAAGCCCACGCAGCGAAAAAGTGGTTCGTTTTGGACGCTTCTGGTAAAACGCTCGGACGATTTGCTTCAGAAGTTGCTAAAATTCTTCGCGGGAAACATAAAGTTACTTTTACATCTCACGTTGATTCAGGAGATGGCGTAGTAGTTATCAATGCGGATAAAATTGTTGTTACAGGTGCTAAGGAAGCACAAAAAGTCTACCATTACTATACAGGTTCTATGGGTGGCTTAAGAGAAATTCCTTACCGCGTAATGCACGACAGAAAACCAGATTATATCATTCGTCACGCAGTCAAAGGTATGATGCCTAAGACTAGACTAAGCGAAGCTCAGATGAAAAAATTGAGAATTTTCGCTGGCGACAAGCACGGAATGGAATCTCAGCAGCCAGTAGTGGCATCTATATAAAATTAAAAGCTAACGGTTGAAATACATATGCAAGAAAAAATCGGTATTGGAAGAAGAAAAACTGCTGTAGCCTCTGTACGTCTCCGTCCAGGTTCTGGCAAAATTGACATCAATGGAAGAAGTTTCGAAGAGTATTTTTCTACACAGCTTCAAAGAGATGTAATCGTTGCTCCTTTTAAAACATGTGATGCTTCTTTAGAGAAGTATGACGTAGTTGTAAGAGTTAGAGGCGGCGGTTTAGAAGGACAAGCTATCGCAACACGTCTTGGTATTGCTAGAGCTCTTGTTCTCGAAAGCGATGTAAGAAAACAAGATCTACGTGATGTTGGCTTCTTAACACGTGACTCTCGTAAGAAAGAACGTAAAAAATACGGTCTGGCTGGCGCAAGAAGAAGATTCCAGTTCTCAAAACGTTAATCTTTTCTTACGCAGGAACATTTCCTGCCATACAAAAAATCAAAAAACCCTTTGGATTTTCCAAAGGGTTTTTTTTATTCACGCGTAATTGTAAATTTTACTGAACTTAAGGTTAAGATAATTGATATAGGGCATCACATCGATACCTCTATTGGTTATTTTGTGGATGATCTCTTCAGGAGTAAATTCTCTACCATACTTATGAAGATTCTTCTCAAGCCATTGTCTTATGAAGAGTAGATTCCCTGATGCTACCTTATGCTTCCAATCTGGGTGCTGTTTCTCGAAGACTTCAAATATTTGCGCTGCGTAAATGTTACCTAGAGCATAGGTTGGAAAGTATCCAAAAGCCCCCATTGACCAATGAATATCCTGTAGGCAGCCTTCCCTATCACTATTTGGTGTGATGCCAAGGGTTTCTGTAATTTTTCTATTCCAGATCTTAGGTAGATCTTCTACTTGAAGACTTCCTTCAATAAGCCCTTTTTCTATCTCATATCTAATAATTACATGTAGACAATATGTAACTTCATCAGCTTCAACACGTATCAAAGACGGCTCTACATGGTTTAATGCAAAGAAAAATTCATCAAGTTGGACAGACTTAAATGAGTTTATTGATTCCTTTTGTAAAATGGGAAAAAAATGCTGCCAGAATGAATAGCTTTTGCCGATAATTGTTTCCCATAATCTAGATTGGCTTTCGTGAATTCCAAGAGACATTGCGCTGCAAAGGGGAGTGCCATGCATACTCTCATCAAGTTGGGATTCATATATTCCATGGCCAGCCTCGTGTATAACTGAAAATATACAGCTTAAGGGCATTCCAGGAATAACGCGTGTCGTCATGCGGATATCTTTTGGGTTTAATGAAGAGCAAAAAGGATGTTCTGAAAGATCTAATCTGCTGTAGTTTTCATGAAATCCCATTTCTTTGAGTATCATTTTACTGAAGTGAAGTTGATGGTGCGCTGAGAATTCGTTCTTAAGGCATTCTCTTGAATGTTTAGATTTACTTTGTATTTTTCTTAGCATGTCAGTAAGTGCTAGTTTCAACTCAGCAAATAGGGGGGAGATAATTTCCGTTGTCATGCCTGGTTCGTAAAGATCTAGTAGAGCGTCGTATGGGTGCTTTTCGTATCCAAGAAGTTCTGCTTTCTTTTTATTAAGTTCTACGATTTTTTTTAGGTGCGGAGAAAACGTTGCGAAGTCGCCATGTTTTTTTGCTTCTGACCACACATGCATCGACATTGAGGTTGTTCTTGCAAATTCTTCTACAAATTCTGTTGGTAGCTTAGACGACTTAAGGTAATCTCTGCGCCATTCTCTAGCAGCAGCCTTTTCTTTTGAGTTTAGGGTGGTGTCCTTGATTTCTCCCGATTCAATATCGATAAGCTTTTCAAGGGCTTGTGAGAATTCTTTGCTTATTTTAGCTTTGTGAGAAAGGCTTGCAATGAGTTCTACCTGTTCAGAGCGGTAATGAATAGAGTCTTTGGGCATATATGTTTCTTGGTCCCATTCCAAGAGCGCTGATATTGCATCCAATGTCGTCGCTGTTTTTGAGATTTTCTTTAGGTCTTCGAAATTTTTATTGGGAGTATGTTCCATTTTCAGCACCTTTTGTTAGTATAAACAAAAGTATACAATTTCAGATTAGTTTTCTAGAGCGCAGCTTTGTTTAGTAGATTGCATTAGACCAATAGCCAGGGCTAGCGCATCAAAAATTTTCCCGATAATAGAACTTGATGCAAATATTCCTCAGGCCGCACACATTTACGCATTTTCGCTTTAATTCCCATTTTACAAGTCGTTTCTGCCTTCAATAGTTGCAAGGCCATGACTCGAGCTATTATCAAATTTTTATTAGCTTCAGCACTAATTTGACTGCGATCTTCATTAAACGCTACATCCAGATGCCAGTGAAACTCATTCTCTACAGACCAATGACGTCGAATTCTTTCATGTAACGATTCTGCATTTGCTTCTAGGCTTGTTATGTAATACCGTTTCTCTTCCTTTTTGTTCTTTTTTTCCGACCATCTTCGATAAACACAAACTATGCTTTTAAGATTA
>VGMB01000219.1 GCA_016866585.1 Chlamydiota bacterium | reverse complement strand
GTTTCCACCTAGATATATCGTTGAGTTGCCTCCAGCATACGACGAAGAGTTTACACCACTACCGCCTCCTGCTCCAGAAGAGGTGAAAAGTGTCGAATTTCCGCCGGCATAAGAATTCGTGACAGGGCCACCACCACCTCCTCCCGGATGTCCTCCCCCACCTCCACCGATGCCAACTCCACCGTCACCACCGCCAAAACCACCACCGCCCCCACCTGGGTACTTGCTCCCGGTTGCGGCACCACCGTTACCACCTACTGCTTTGCAATTTGACAGATTTATTGAGGACAAAGAAAGAGTTACACCTTTTCCAACATAAATACCTGCTCCACCAGCGGCACCACCACCACCACCTCCGCCTCCTGTACCTCCATAGCCTCCTCTTGATTTAGCATTCTGAACTTTACAATTATTTATCGTCACAGAACCGCTAGTATTTGCTGCAGCAAAAACTGGAAATGTGCTGCTTCCATCAATCACAACTCCATTTCCTGTAATAGTTAGATTTCCTGTCTGCCCCGCTAAAATAGCAGGAAGAGGGTTAGAAAGAGTTATATCTGGAACTTGTATATCTATTGTATCACCTGGGGCAGCATTCCAAATGCAGTAAGCCAAAGTACCTTGAGGATTTGAGATAGAGGCTCCTTTATAAGGTAATGGATTACCTGTATAAGAACTTACTACAACATTTGCACCTTGATTGCTACTACCATTATAGGTTCCTGCGCTATCTATAACTGTCCATGTTGTTGCCTCAACAGAAGCTGAAAAACAAACCATGCTTACAAGAAACAATTCTATTTTTGATTTCTGCAAAAGTTTCATAAATCCTCGTTTATTTAATTAAATGCCATCTATTCAGCAAGAGACCAAAAGAATGGAACCACGATGTTAAATTTTTTTTAATATTCGGATACTACTAAAGATATATTTAATAAAACAACAAATAGTGAAATAAAATATTTGATAGTGCAAGGCACGTTACTTTAAAACAATAAGTGATGTATTATCTTGGTCTTTTTTTTTCAAAGTAGAAGACAATCATGGCATCATTAGATCTATCAAAAAGCTTTCATAATACTTCTTCTTTTGAAAGAGAACTTGGTAATATAGAAAAAGAAAAAATAAAAAAAATGCTGCTGAGCTCGGTTGTGATTCATGATCGAGAAAAAAAAATCCATCACAGAACTTCTGCCCTAACAATAATCAACCAATTCGCATTAAGTACGATCCAAACATACGGCACTCACCTGCGCGCCTTCATGCAAAGGGATACAGCTTTTCACGTTGAGGTATTGCATACAATAAGAGGAAGTACGGCAACAGCATCGCTTGAACAAAAAGAACTCTCTTCTGATTTGGACCTTGTCATCAAATGTAAAATACTTCCGAATTCATTTTATGACTATGGACAGTTTAAAAAGTTTTGTTATGCAATCGCATATGATGTCTTACATAAAATACTTCCTTCTAAAATCCCGGGGAAAATAATTAACATAGATGCTCTTATTGATAAGACATCGGGAGTATTTAAGTCCTTATATCCATTTATCGATACCAGTAGATGCGTCTACTCATTGGCAAGCCTAGTTGAAGTTAATGATGAGACAAAAGACATAGATATGGATATAACGCTGCTATTTGAACCTCAACACGATCTAAATCCAGCGCAGATACCATCACCCGTCATAGCAAAAAAGAGTAAGGTCAGTCCATCAGAACATACTGAAGAAAGACCCATGTATGATCTTGATGCCAAATCATTTGCTCACGATGCTGTAGAAATTGTCTTGCCAACGAAAGCAAGCCGGATAGACATACTAGGAAAAATGCACTTTTCTTCTTTATTTCAGATCCCATTATCTGATATTGAGCACCATCTAGTACATCGCAATCTGATAATACTGGACACCAAGATTTTTAAAGGACATTGTCGTTTTTTTTATGAAATCACCAAAGGACGACTACCTTTAAATACAGTTGAGGAAGAAGACCTTGAACTCAAAAAAAGCATAGAGCTGTTATCCTCCTCAAGCGAAATAAAAAAGTCAGTAGAAATTCTAGTAAGTTTTATAAAGGGCAAAAAAAAAGATAGAAGTTTTTTTGAAAACTTCATGATTAATGCATACATTGTCACGCAAACTCTTCTTAATAAAATAGAAGAAACCTTAGATGGTAGAATTACCTTGATTCATGACCAACTGAAGATGTTTATAGACGAGCTAGAACATGGCTTTTGTATGGAGGGGCATAAATATTGTGATATACAAAATCCCTTAGGAGTTTTATCAAAAGTTGCAACAATAAATTCTCATTTTCAAAAATCCATAATAACATTTGAAAAAATGTCTCTTGGCAAGAAATTCAGGGTATCAGCAAACAATGAGCTAATGGAAGGATTCACAGTAGTCCCTAGCCTTACATTCAGAGAGCTTTTTTCACTTCTTGAATCCATGCAAATGCATCCTGATATATATACAGATTTATGTGCCCTGCATATCAACAGTTATACAACTCCTAATTGGGCTGCAGAAGACAAATGGAAATTCGTCTATTTCCTAAGAAAAATAGAGCAAGAATCCTTATCAACTGAGGAACTCAATGAGATTGTCAGTCTATTTAGTGAAATAACACCTAAAATTGTACAAGAAAAAAGCCTTATTACAAAAAAAACCTTTACTCAAGTTTTTCTACAATTTTTTCTAAAACACCAAAGTGCCTTTATTTCCAAGGAAGAAGATTTCACACTACTTCGTATCCTGAGGCTAGCTACAAATCAAAAAGAGACTGGGTTACTAGGTATTATTAGCTTAATGACACTTCCTAAGCTACCAATCGATGATGCCTTGGCTACTGATATCAAAGAGTGTCTCATTCAAGGCTATCAGTGCAAAAAAACTGGTTTTTTTGCCAGCTATCTCGTTGAAATGCTAAACAAGATAATAACGATCCTTCCGGAGGGAATTTCTCCAGATATCGTTCCTATGATAATCCATGCAATAAATGAACAGCTAGAACGAAAAGACATCTCAGCAAGCGTTCTTTTTATGTCAAAACTTTTACTTGATAAAGATCCCTTGGCTCTAGGTCGCACCATCGACTTCGACCTATGCGATCAACTAAAAGTGGATATGCATGAAATCTGTAAAACAAATAACACCATCTTCGATCATCTATCACATGAAGGAAAGATCTCTGTGATCAATTGGTCCATAGAAAACCAAGAAACAGCTTTACTTTCCTACTGTCTTATAAAAAAGCCGATGCTCTCAATACGATTGCTACAAGGATATATAAAAAAAAATCAAGAAGAGGGTCTGACTACTATTCAACGTTTATGTAAAGATGTGAATATTAAGAAACTTTTTTTAATTAAAGCTAC
>VGMB01000218.1 GCA_016866585.1 Chlamydiota bacterium | reverse complement strand
TCATTTAGGCGAGTATTTTTTAAAAAATCAGTCCACTGCTCTGTATGCAAAAGACTCCTCCAAAACAGGATAAAATTTTATTTTAGAATAGGTAAACTATTTTGAAATTGTAATTTTGTACTTATCTTATTTAGAATTACCTTAAAAATTCCTTTAGAACAATATAAATAAGGCACCATCTATGATCGTGTTTGTAACTAACATTCAACAAAAAATCGAGCTACCAGATGGAAGCTCTTCCAAGGCTCTAGTCGAAAAACTAAACCTACGCAATCCTAATCAGTCCCTTGCCGCAGAAGTCAACGGTAAAACTAAAGACCTAGCCATTCCACTAAACGATGGAGATACTGTAACGCTTTGGCATTTTGAAGATCCAGAAGGGAAAGAAGTATTTTGGCATACATCAGCACACGTTCTAGCACAAGCTATACTTAGATTATGGCCGGACGCAAAACCTACTATAGGACCTCCTATAGAAGGGGGCTTTTATTATGACTTTGCTAACCTAGCAATATCAGAAGCTGACTTTGAAAAAATTGAAAACGAAGTTCAAAAAATTGTCAACGAAAACTTCCAGCCTGAAAGACGAGAGTTCTCATCAAAGCAAGAAGCTTTAGAAAGCTTTCAAAACAATAAATACAAAAAAGAACTTATTGAATCTTTTGATGGCTGCATAAGCGGCTATCAGCAAGGCGAATTTTTTGATCTTTGCCGAGGCCCCCATCTTCCTAACATTGGAAAAATTAAAGCATTTAAAGTGTTAAAAACATCTGGTGCTTACTGGAAAGGGGATTCAAAAAATGAAATGCTTACTCGCGTATATGCAGTTTCATTTCCTGATAGAAAAATGTTAAAAGATTATCTTTTTATGCTTGAAGAAGCAAAAAAAAGAGATCACAAGATTATAGGACCAAAACTTGATCTTTTTTCAATCAAAGAAGAAGCGCCTGGTATGCCATTCATTCACCCTAAAGGAATGATTGTTTGGAACAAGCTAATTGAGTTTTGGAGAAATATACATACTAAGTCTGGATATATAGAGATAAAAACACCTCAGCTTATGAGCCAAGAGCTATGGGAGACATCGGGGCACTGGTTCCACTATAGAGAGAACATGTATGCATTTTCTATCGAAGAAAGACACTTCGCTATCAAACCGATGAACTGTCCTGGATGTATGCTATACTTTAAATCTCATTCCCACAGCTACAGAGAGCTACCACTAAGGGTTGCAGAGCTTGGACACGTACACCGTCACGAAGCTTCAGGAGCGTTAAGCGGACTGTTTAGAGTAAGAAGTTTTCACCAAGACGATGCTCATCTTTTCATGAAACCTTCAGACATCAAACAAGAAATTCTTAAAGTCCTTGCTTTAACTGAAGAAATCTATTCTGCATTTGGCCTTCCTTATCGTCTTGAGCTATCAACAAGACCTGAAAAAAGTATTGGCACAGACCAAGACTGGGATATTGCTATTGCAGGCCTAAAAGATGCGCTTGATGAATGGGGTCAGCCTTACAGAATCAACGAAGGTGATGGAGCTTTCTACGGACCAAAAATTGATATCCATATCAAAGATGCGTTAGGTAGATCATGGCAATGTGGAACAGTACAACTTGATATGGCACTTCCAGAAAAATTCGAACTAGAATATATGGATAGTGACGGGGTTTTAAAACGACCAGTAATGATACACAGGGCTCTATTTGGCTCTATAGAAAGATTTTTTGGCATCTTAATTGAACACTTTGTTGGCAAGTTCCCTCTTTGGATTAGCCCACTACAAGTAAGAATTATTACTGTTGCCGACAGACATGCTGAGTATGCTCACGAGCTTGCTAAAAAAATTAGAGAAGCGGGTCTACTCTGTGATGTTGATGATGCTAGTGAATCAGTAAATAAAAAAATCCGAACTGCGCAAATGATGCAAATCAATTACATGCTCACAGTTGGGGAAAAAGAAATAGAAAATAAAACAGCAACTCTAAGAACAAGAGACAATGTTGTACATGGCGAAATCAATATTAAAGATTTCATCGAAACACTCCAGAAAGAAATCAAAGAAAAATCTTTAGTTTCTTATTTTGCCAAAGAAGGAATCAATGAAGAAAATCACAGTTAGTAGTTTTAAAGGCGGCACAGCCAAAACGTCAACATCCTTACATCTCGGTGCTGCTATGGCCAAGTACCATAACAAAAAGGTATTGCTCATAGATTTTGATGCACAAGCTAATCTCACTACTGGGCTTGGATACGATCCTGATGCTCAAGATAGTATGGCTCCGGTTTTACAAGGTAAAAAAACTATAGATGAAGTGATCTTGAAGACCTCGATTCCCAATCTAGACCTAGTGCCTGCTGATACATGGCTAGAAAGGGTGGAGGTCACCGGTGCGCTTGCAGCAGACAGATATTCTCACGAAAGGCTCAAAGAAATTTTGAAGCCTTTGTCATATGATGTTGTTATCATCGATACGCCTCCTTCTTTATGCTGGCTTACTGAGTCGGCTTTGATAGCATCACAGTATTCTCTTGTCTGTGCAACTCCAGAGTTTTACAGCGTTAAAGGACTGCAGAGGCTTTCTTACTTTCTAGAAAATATTTCTCAAAGACATCCATTACAAGTTATTGGAGTGGCTCTTTCCTTCTGGAATCCTAGAGGAAAAAGTAATGATACTTTTCTGGAAGTTATAGAAAGCACGTTTCCAAAAAAAGCATTAGAAAATAAAATCCGCAGAGATATCACAGTCTCTGAATCCTCGGTGTTTGGCAAGCCTGTCTTCGAAACAGCGCCCAAAAGCAGAGCAGCTCAAGACTACCTCGAGCTTGCGAAAGAACTCTTAGAAAGAATGTAAAACGGCTTTACTTTATGGCAAAAGTTAATTCCCTATTATCGGAAAGGCTTAAAAAAGCCACCGAAAAACTCTCAAAGATGAGTAATCTTGCTGAGATGTCATCTTCCGGTAATCTGTCTAGTTTTTCGGGAGTATTTAGAGTATCTCAACTAACTCCTCAAGAGCAGGACCAAATCAGGGGATTGCTAAACCAATATGCAAGTGTAGAAGATCACAATCCTCAGGATTTTGATCTTCTACTTTCTATTACCTCAGAAGTCAAAGCAATTAACAATCAAGCTGCGATTCTTCATGGAGAAAGAATAAAAAAAGCCCAAGAACTTCTTAAAAGATACCGAGATGGAGCCTTTTCAGCATGGCTCATTCATACATATGGCAATAGACAAACTCCGTATAACTTTTTGCAATACTATGAGCTTTACAATGCACTACCTCAAATGCTTGTTCCAAAGCTTGAAGAAATGCCTAAACAAGCTCTATATACTCTTGCAAGTAGGGACGGAACCCTTGAACAGAAACAAGAAATCATCAAGAACTATCAAGGGGAAACTAAACAAGA
>VGMB01000217.1 GCA_016866585.1 Chlamydiota bacterium | reverse complement strand
GCCGCGGCGTTACGGTTATAAAAAAGCGAAACTACCCTAACCTACACTGTATGTCTTTTTCGACCGATCTCTCACTCTCATAAAAAAAAATTTTTCCAGAAAAAATATGCCACAAAAAGTTGAGCAAGAGAAAATGAATCAAATCAAAGAACTAAAGAGTTCTGGGCACACGCATGATGAAATTTGTAAGATTACCAAGAGTTCAAAGAGAACAGTCAATAAGGTTTGTATGAAGTATGTCTATGAGGAATATCCAGAAATAAAAATTCCGGAAGGTATTAAAGAGACGCAATATCCTGGATATTATATTGGAGTAGATGGAAAAGCATATAGAGCACCAGGAAAGAATGATCGGAACACCAAACTGAATGAATATGGATTGATACCTCTGAATACGCATCTAAGGGGAAATCCTGCACACAAGAAATATCAGTATCCTTCCATTAACATCACACTACGGGATGAGAATGGAAATTTTCTGCGTCAGAAAAAAGCAAATATTCATAGATTAGTTGCAGAGACATTTATTCCAAATCCTCATAATTATGATTCTGTTGATCATAAGGATAGGAATAAAATGAATAATCATGTGAGTAATTTGAGATGGTGCTCTATTGAGGATAACAAAGGATCCTGGAAGAGAACTGATGATTATTTGAGATTAATGAGTAAGTCTCTAAGAAAGGATACAGTTTATGGAATTGGAATCAATGATTCTGATATTTTTTCTTGTAATTTAAAAAATTACAAGAGGTGGGAAAAAATTTTACTGAAATGTAAAAGAGAAGGTAAGACTATTTGTGAAGACTGGAAAGTATTTTCTAAATTTAATTCATGGGTAGAATCTCAATCATGTGATGATTCAATCCTTTATTTGATCCAAGGAAATGAATATTGTCCTGAGAATTGTGTATTAACAACGTATAGTTTATTGAATATTTTAAGTTTCAAGAAAAATGGAAAATATCCAATTGGAGTAAGTTTATCAAATCCAAAGACAATGAAGAGTGTTAGATACAATTCAAAAACAAAACAAGCGTATCTTGGATCATATGATACAATGCAAGATGCACATCTTGCATGGCAACAACAAAAGATAAAGGAGATTGATTTATTAATTACAGATGAAAAGGATGATAGAATTTTAGAGGTATTAAACAAAGTTAAAACTTCAATTCAGAGTGATATATCAAATCAAAGAGAGACTGTAATATCTCCTTTTATAGTTTGATTTTTTAATGATGATGATATATAATGCAATAGTGAAATAAATTCGCTTGAAAAAATTCCGGAAATATTTTTTTTTATATGGAAAAGATTTATCACATATATGCAAAGGATCAGTGTTTATTTTATTCTTTAAAGGAAGAAGAATTTAAAATTACTTGGAATACTTTAACACGTCTAGTTTCAGTGCTGGATACAAGGTATAATGAGAATGATTTATCTTATGAAGAACTTGTAGTAAATAAAGAAATGATTGCAAATTCTTCGCATTGACAATGCATATATAGACTGTTAAAATTGAACTGAAGGTTTGTTAATTTTATGGCAAAAGGATTTACTGTTAAAGCAGCATCACCAAAACCAAAGGAACAAGAATGGGATATTGATGCAATCAAAGAAAGAATGAAAGGAAAGAATATTGTATTTTGTCTACCTGGTAGAGGATGCTCTTTTATTTTTCTGAAGAACTTTGTACAACTGTGCTTTGATATGGTACAGAATGGTATGAGTATTCAGATCTCTCAAGACTATAGTTCAATGGTAAACTTTGCACGTTGTAAGTGTCTTGGTGCAAATGTTCTTCGTGGACCAAAACAGATTCCTTGGGATGGTAAACTGGAATATGATTACCAACTTTGGATTGACTCTGATATTGTTTTTGATTCTAACAAATTCTGGCAACTCTGTGATCTAGCTCTCAGTGAAGATGGTACTGAGCGTGAGGTTGCCGCAGGTTGGTACTGTACTGAGGATGGACACACAACATCTGTCGCACACTGGTTGGAAGAAGATGATTTCCGTAAGAACGGTGGTGTGATGAATCATGAAACTCTTGACTCTATTTCAAAGCGTAGAAAGCCCTTCACAGTGGATTACACTGGATTTGGTTGGGTGCTGATTAAGAAGGGTGTCTTTGAGAACCTTGAGTATCCTTGGTTTGCTCCAAAGATGCAAGTTTTTGAGTCTGGAAATGTTCAGGATATGTGTGGGGAGGATGTTTCCTTCTGTCTTGATGCAAAAGAGGCAGGCTTTGAGATCTGGTGTGATCCTCGTATTCGCGTCGGGCACGAAAAAACTCGTATTATCTGATGGACTACAACGTACTTTATAAAGGACGTAAAATTTATATGAACCTTACTGCAGAAGAATGTAGTGAGATTCTTCAAGACTTCTCTGAGCGTTTTTTCTCGGGTGAAGATATTGATCCAAATTTAATTGAACTGGAGGAAGTTAACAATGGCTAAAGGTGGAAGCAACAAGACTCTGTTTGAACCAGGAGCACCTAAGAAAACTCGTCAAGGGCGCTCCTCTCGTACACTATTGAGCGCAACGTCTCGTAATGGTAAAAAGAAAAGATACCGTGGACAAGGAAAATAATATTTTTTAGAGTGCTTAAATAGAGTTAAGCACTTTTTTTATACATTTTTATGAGTCAATTAATTGTTAATATACCCGCAAAAAAGGTTTGGGTTAGAAAAGAGTACCTAACTGACCATCAATCTGGTCATGGTGAATTTGTTGAAGGTGTATGGGTCACCGCAAAATCTTTACCAGGACGTGCATTTTATTTTGAAACTTTTTTACCAGAATATGGTGCTTTATATGATAAATTGCCTATCAGTGCCTTCTGCAATAGACCAGAACTGCCATCACCAGACCTTGACCTACCAAACCTTCAATTTTGGAACTGTATGGACTATGGGGTAAGGTGTATAAAGAAAAAGCATATTGCAGAATTAGACTTTGAAATTTACACAAGACATTTTGGTACTTTAAAGGGTGAATATATGTTCAGTCTTGATAACTACCACCCAGAGAATGATATTGTTGACTGTGGGACTAGTGAATTACCAGAAGAACATAAGTCTCACAATTGTATATTATTGGAAAATGGGCAGTTTGCATTGTACCCAAACAACAGAATGAGGTTGTATAGTCCATCAAGAACACCTGAAACACCAAAAACTCCAGATTTTAAGGTATCTACACGTTTTTATCAAGTTGAAACTGGTTTAAAATGGGGTAGGTTGGGAGATACTGATGAATATTTTTGGAAAACAACGGATGAACGGGATAGCAACCCCGTAAAAAGTTCTGATTTAACAAATCAGGAGCAAAACAATGACCAAACAAGTCGATAAAGACCAAAATTTCATGAAAAATCAGTGGGGAACTGAATTTTTAGCATCAGA
>VGMB01000216.1 GCA_016866585.1 Chlamydiota bacterium | reverse complement strand
CTGATAAGCAGCTTGATTTTCTTTATTACACTTATTAACTTCATTGATCGCTCAGCAATTTCATTTGTGATTGAGCCTTTGAAGAAAGAGTTTCATTTTACAGACACTCAGTTTGGTATGATACTTTCTGCCTTTGGCATGGGGTATATACTTCTTACCGCTCTGGGAGGATGGCTTGTTGATAAGTATGGTCCAAGAGCTATGTGGCCTTTGGCTGCCGTTACTTGGTCAATTTGCGTAGGTATGCTCGGCCTTGCTACAGGGTTCTGGAGCTTTATTGCGATCCGTTTTATGCTTGGGATTACAGAAGGCCCTCATTTTCCTGCTATGTCTAGATCTATCAGTAAATGGCTTCCTCCTAAAGAAAGGGCTAGAGCTTTATCTTTGGGCCTTGTAGCTATCCCGCTTTCCTCAGTGATAGGAGCTCCTATTACGTCTTATCTAGTTGCCGATTATGGTTGGAGGGTTATGTTCTTTTCCATAAGCGCTATTGGAATTTTATGGGGATTCGTTTGGTATTTCCTATTTAGAGATAATCCTAAAGATTCAAAATATGTAAGTCAGAAAGAACTTGATCTTATTACAACAAATTCTATACCTGTTAAATCAAAGTCTGAAGCTCCTATAAATTGGAATTTCATTCTTACACATCCAGCTCTTATAGCTAATAATCTAGCATATTTTGCCTTCGGATATATGTTGTTTTTTGCAACGCTTTGGCTTCCTGGATATTTCTTGTCTCAACATGGACTTAATCTTAAGAGTGTTGGTTGGTATCTGACAATACCATGGCTGACCGGCGCGCTTTTCCTTAAGTTGGGCGGTATTATATCAGACTGGTTGTACCAGAAAACTGGTAGATCTCGTTTGGCTAGAGCTCATTTGATATGGATTACGCAACTACTTGCAGCTATATTCTTCGTATGTCTCAGCTATACAACAACTCTTAATATGTCTATTGTTTTCTTGAGTTTAGGTATAGGTTTTGGGATGATGCCCCAATCTGCCTTCTTTAGTATCAACATTGATGTAGCTAAAGAGATGTCCGGATCTTCTCAGGGTATAACATCAAGCTTCCTTTCTATAGCTGGTGTGATAGCTCCCTTGGCAACAGGATGGCTCGTGGATCTTACAGGTAACTTTAGCTCTGCATTCTTGTTGCTTGCAGGTCTTACGTGTGCCTCCGTGTTTACGGTGATCTTTTTTCTTCATCCTGACCGTGAGCACCCAGCTTATGCAAGAAAAAAATTAAAACTTGCGGAGCAGCAAAGCGCTGCTGGTGTGTAATGCGTTTCTCGAAAAAAGAGGCTAACAAAATTAGCCTCTTTTTTTTTAACTTAACATGACTATATGATCGATAATTCCCTGCTTTATTGCTCCCTACTTCGAGGTGTGTGTTCTTCTTCTTTTGTAGATGCTGAATCAAAGAATAGAGGGATAGGAATACTTCCGTTAGACCTTCAGAACAAGATTTATTTCTTTATAGAAAGATTAGCATGTATGCATACGGATGCAGATGCGGTCTCTCTTGCTCTTAAAACTGTTTCTTTAGATGTTTTCGATGAATTGGAGGATGGAGTTAGGGATAGAATCGCGTTTGTTTTTTTCTTGTGTAATCCTAAAAAGAGCCCAGCTGATGATGTGTTAGAACTTTTGAGGATTTGTGAGGATGTTCTGACTGAGAGGTGCTTGTCTGACTGGCAACAAGAAAACTCTTGTGGGTTTAGCCTTTCTAGTTTGATTTTTGATTTCTTGCGCTCGGATACGTTAACATCGCTAGAAATGGGTAGGATGAATCTTTCTAATCTTCCAGATCTTTTTATGAATTCAGAATTGGTTAGAAGGCTTCAATTTATCTCTCTACAAGAAAATAATATTTCAGTTCTTCCTGTTTCGCTAGGTTTTCTTAGGAATTTACATTTTTTAAATCTATATAAAAATCGGATTATTAGTCTTCCTGACGATTTTGTGTGTCTTGAGAATCTTGAAGTTTTAAACCTGCAATCAAATACCATTGAAATATTCCCAGAGGTTATTTGCGGGCTTAATAAATTGCGAATATTGGTTCTTCAGGATAATCGTCTGCAAAGTATATCAGAAAATATCGAAAAGCTGCAGGAGCTGGAGTATTTAAATGTATCGCATAACCAGATAAGCCTGCTTCCTTTTTCTTTGGGGTCGTTGAGCTCTCTTTCTGTTTTGGATTTAGCTTTTAATAGAATTTCCATATTCCCAGATTCTCTTAAATATTTATCTCGACTCTCAGAGCTTCATTTAAATAACAATAGATTGTTTAGTGTACCTGGTTTTGTTGGGAACTTGGATTCTTTAGTTACTCTTGATCTTTCATATAACAATCTTCAAAATTTGCCTGACACGATTTTACAGCTGCCTTTCTCTGCTGATGTTAACTTGGAAAATTCCGGTTTGTCATCGTCAGTTGTAAATAGGCTTAGAGGTCTGTATTTGCATGAAGACTACAGAGGGCCTATGTTGTTCTTTTCTGTCTCGGAGGAGGATTATATATTTACATGTAAGACGTTAGATGAGTCTTTTGCCTGGCTTTGTTTGACGGCTCAACAGAATTTGGGGAGTTTTGCTAATTTGTATCCTCGCTTAAGTCAGCATATGTTGAGTTGTAATCTTGAAGGAATATTGACCGTTTGGCTTTCTCGCCTTTACTTATTACAAAATAGGGACGCGAATGTTGAGGTGGGCTTTGCTGATAAAATACTTGGATATTTATCTCATGCAGAAGAATGTGATTCGTTTAGGCAGCGTTTTTTTTCTGTGATTGAAGAAGCCACCGGTACTTGTGGTGATAGGATGGCACTATCAGTGCTTCACCTTGGCTTACAGTATAAATTGAGCAGGTTGTGTAAAACAGATTTTAAATCTCTTGCTGAGTTTATTCTTCGTGGCTCTTGGGTATTAGATAAGCTCGAACAGATTGCAAGGGATAAGGTGAAAACGCAACTTATGATCGATGAGGTGGAGGTCTATCTCGCATATCCGGTGATGCTAAAAGAGCGTCTTAACCTTCAGATCGATGTAGATCAGATGCTGTATTTTGGATGTAGTGGTGTCACGATGCAGGATTTGTCAGATGCTGCTGAACTTATTGAAGGGGTGCTCAGTGATGAAGAAAGTGTTTTAAAAATCCTTGCAGAAAATACGGATTGGCAAGAAGCCTTAAGGTTCTCGTTCCCGGTAGCTTTTGAGTCTTTTAAGCGGGAAAGAGATGATGCCTTAAGTAAGATTATTGATGAAAATCTTGCTGTATCTATTCTAGATCGTTACAAAAGTAATATTTTGTCGCTGACGGAAAAAGTCTTTAAAAGATTCAAAGATATAAAGAAATAAGGCCCAGTTTTGCTGGGCCTTATTTCTAGCATAGTTTGTTAGAAAGAGTTTCAATAAGCTTGTTGATCG
>VGMB01000215.1 GCA_016866585.1 Chlamydiota bacterium | reverse complement strand
CGGATAAAATCCGCGACTCTTATTTTTCTATTTCAAAACATAACCATTCATCTAATTCATACTCAGATTTTATATTCCAGCCCAAAGAGCTACCCCAATCTAGGAATTTTTCTCTTTGTTCTTTTAAGATCCCTGAAACTAAAATTACATTTATCATGTCATGCCATTTTTCTAATGAAGCCCATGCCATTTTTTGTTCCAAAAATGTCATGTTCATAAGAGCAGTCCATTTCCCCCTCTGGCAGGAGATTTTTTCTGATCCAAGATGAAATTCTATGTTATTGTAAGTGTTTAAAAGCTTGTTTTTTTCGGCATGGTTTATGGCAAGAGGATCTATATCAATTCCAATAACCCAGCTTGCTCCCATGCTACTTGCTGCAAAGCTGAGTATGCCATTGCCGCATCCGATATCTAGGATGTTTTTTTCTTTACAAAGGGACTTAAGAGCTTTAAGACATAATTGTGTTGTGGGATGAGACATGTCCCCAAATCCAGCCCCAGCCTCGAGATAGATGTACCCATCGGAGTCGAATTCTGAAAGTGGAATAATAATTTTTCCATCAACGAAGTAGGGGGAAAATTGTTTCGATTGTTCTTCCCAATCGACTTCTTGGAGGGCGGTTACTTTTGATGAATGAGTCAATGGAGTAGTTAAAGGGCATTTTGATGTCCCTCCGATAAACCAAAGAGATGAGGCAACATCTTCTATAGTATAAATGTTTTCTAGTCCTATAGATAAGAGCTCGTTCACAGCCTCATTAATAGAGGAGCCAAGCAATGTGTGAAATTGGTGGTGGATGTCCATGCAAATAGCTGAATAATTTTTTGCATATACTTTACCATAATAGCTGTCTTACTCGAAAATATAAAAAATATTCTACTAGTCTTTTTGTAAGATTATTGCCATTTCTTTATCCTACCATATAAAAATGATTGGATGAAAATTAATATAAAAAATTTCTATTTAAGTGATGCATGCTTGATGACCAAAAGCATAAACTTGAACAAGTCTGTTATAAGATAAAATTGGGATAAATTCTTATCCCCTTCGATTTAGTATTCTTAAAAGCTTACTAACAATTTTTCAGGGTTTTCTAAATGTGATCTTAAAAAATAGATTAGTGTTGATCGGGATTTCACTTATTTTTACGAAAAAAGCAAAGGAGCCTATAGCTTATGCTTTGGCTCCTTCGAAGAAAAATTTTAGTGCCAATGATAATTTTTCTCATAGCCAAGCTCTATAAGCTCTTTAGCAAAATGTTCTTTCATCCACATTTTTTGATCGGTGTTCATTTCGGTTTTCCAGGATCCAATTTTACCTTTTCTAAAGGTCCCTCCTGTATCTCCAAACAGCTCATCACCATATTGACTCGCAGTTTTTTTAGAAATCGGTAGACCTATAAAATTAGCGATCCTAAATATTGTGTTTGTTTGTTTTTCTTTATTCCCTCCACCTTGAGGACCCACTAGATCTTCAAAATGCACAACAAGGAAGTTAGGGTTCTTTAAGAAGATAGATAGATTTTTATTCATTTCATAAAATGAGAGATCGTTTTTCATAACTGCATTAATTTTTTCCTCAGTTGTCATTGAGGGGTCTTTATGGACAAAATGTGCATATGAAACATACACATCCCTGATATCTCTTATTGAGATAATTACTTTGTAGTTTTTAAACGTAGACTTAAATAGATTGTTTAAATCATGAGGTTGATATAAATGAGTCCATGGCAATTTTCCTTGTTTCCAGCTGTCCTCTATAATATCAGGATAATAATATGGAGTGTCATTTGGATTAAGAGAAAAAAGAACAGAATCGTGATTCTTTCTTAAATTGCCTAGTAGTTTAAGTACTAAATGAGAGCCAGATTTGGCTTGTGTGGCTAGAATGAACTTTTCAAGATGCTCTTTACAGTAGAGAGACTGGTTGAAAAATAAAACCAGCAGCATGATAAAAAATTTAGGTTTAGTTGTCATAACTTCCTTTATATATGTTTTGTAGTATCGTTTGTGTTATTCGAAATTGTATTTTACAAGTCAACTTAAAGAGATGATATTTTTACAATATAAAATATTTAAAATTGTATTTTTTATTAAAGCCTTAGTTCTAAATTCTAAAGCACCACAGCAAATATTTGTGATAGACAGATGCAATTAAAAATTTAAAAGATTAACTCTTGAAGAAAGAGAGCAGATACATGTCCTGATTAACCAGGGCAAAACCTGTAAATAAATTTATTTACATTTGAACCGTTCTCATACGACGATATCCAAACAATTAAGAAGATGTGGGAAAAAATTTGAATAGTCCTCTTCAAAAGCCCAAAAATTACAAGAGTTAAAGACAGCTTAAGAGGACGGGATCAAATTGTGTATTCAAAGCCCGAAGTCTTGCAAGAAGTTCTAAAAAAGCTAGATTTAAGGCATTCTTCTCAGAAGATCAGCCAATCGATTAAAAATGAATGTCCAGATGAACCAGAAAGATGGATACACCATGAATCCATTTACAAGTACATTTATGCATTTCCTAGAGGGGAGTTGAGAAAGCTATTTACAGGATTCCTTAGGTCTCAAAGGAAATTAAGAAAGAATCGATCAAATGTTCATTCTCGTAAAAGAGTCGTCCCAGATGCAACATTAATTTTAGAAAGACCACAAGAGATTGAAAGCAGAGAAGTTCCTGGGCATCGGGAAGGGGTTTGATTATAGGGAAGAATCACAAAAACGCTCCTGAAACATTAGTAGAAAAAAAGTTATCTAATTCTCGTGCCTATTGCAGGAAAAAAAGATGCTTGATCTTTTATAAGAAGCATTTGCCGAAGTGTTGAATTAAATCGATTATCAGTTCGTTTTTATCTGACATACGATCGAGGATTAAAAATGGCTGCACACAAGATTTTAACAGAAGAAAAAGGGATAAAAGTATATTTTGCAGATCCAAGTAGTGTTTGGCAAAGAGGGATAAATGAAAATACTAATGGTCTCATTAGGCAGTATTTTCCTAAATAAAACAGATTTCAGCAAGATAACCCTAGAAAAAATAAAATTTGCATAGAACAAAATAAACGAAAGACTTAGAAAAGTTCTAGGTTGGGAAAGTCCTAAAAAAGCATTTAAAAAAACCGATTGGTGTTCTAGAAAGTTGAATTCAGCAACATTTAATGAATTAATATTTAGTAGTTTTGTTGGGTGTTAAAAAATCCCATGTGTTTTCAAGATTTCAAAATCGACATGCCTTTTTAATTATAAGATTAACGATTTGATTTTTTTGTTCAGTTAAATATTAGCTAAAAACATGCAAAATTTATTAATCAATTGTTAATAAAATTTGCTCACGAAAAAAGCAAAGGAGCCTATAGCTTATGCTTTGGCTCCTTCGAAGAAAAATTTTAGTGCCAATGATAATTTTTCTCATAGCCAAGCTCTATAAGCTCTTTAGCA
>VGMB01000214.1 GCA_016866585.1 Chlamydiota bacterium | reverse complement strand
GATCATCCTTTTATGAGAAAAATGGAAGAAGTCTCTAGAAAATAGGTTGTTTTTTAAAGTTTTAATAAATTTTCTGTTTAGATATTATTTAATGATCTATAAGAAGTTTTTATAATCTGTATTATTTTTTGGTGTTGTTTATTTGTGGTAAAGAAAGTGGATTGTAATGTGAATTATGTAAGATTAGGTGAGTTCCAAGTATGAGCCCAAGCTTTTCTTTATCTAGTGTTGGATGCTCTGAAGCATCTTTTGATCTATTACGGGGACCTACGCTTTCTCAATCTCCTACTTGTGTAATGACAGAAAAAAAGACATCAAAAAAACGTATTCAAGAAGCCTGTATCAATAGTCTACGCTGCATGTTATCGGAAAGAGAACATCCAGTGGAGAAGATCGTAAACTGCTCAGCAAAAATTACGGATACTAGTTGTGCTCTTATCCAAGAGCCTCTATTTCAGAAAGTGGCAAAAGTTAAAAATAGATTGCAGGATAGTTTAGAGGGGATTGCAGTGCCTGCAAACAGGCCCGAGGGATTTACCTATAGCCAATCGTACGAAAATAAAGCTTCATTCCTTTTAAGAAACCTCGAGACACACCAAAAACAAATGATGGAGTTAACCGAAGGGTTGGATGGTATTTATCCTCAGCAACTGCAATCTTTGGATGATGATGCCATAATAGAGTTTAATGGAGGCTCTCTTAAGATAGCTAGATTAATAGGAAAAGGTGGTTTTGGAAGAGTTTATCAAGCGGAGCTTCTATCAGACACCTCGGAAAAAATTTTAGATGTGGCATTGAAAGTATCCAAGGTATTTCATTCTGTTTATAAAAAAATTGATGTCATCGATAAGTTTAAAAGAGAAGCTTTTTTGCTGAAAAAAATTGCTGGCGAGGATGATGGGGCTAGATTTCCGATAGGAAAACTTTTGGCAGACTTTCCTTTAAATGAGTCATCGTATTGTCTTGTTGAAGAATTATATGAGTGCAACTTACATGATATGATCCGAAAAACAGCTGGACTGGGAGTTTCACTATCACTTACGTATAAAATTGCAAAGCAACTTATTGAGGCTTTGAGAATTTTGGAGTCTGTAGAAACTGGCATAATTCATTGTGATGTAAAACCTGAGAATATTGTTTTGGAAAACAGTTTTAGCTCTAAGATAAAACTGATAGATTTTGGTATTTCATTATTAGGTCCAAACCAAAATTTGGATAGGTTGTATTTGGTCTCAAGATATTATCGTTCACCTGAAATAGTGTTTCATCAACCGTTTGATACAGCATCGGATAGATGGAGCTTGGGTTTGACTTTATTCGAGCTCTTTGCCGGACGACCTTTATTCCCAGCAAGAGATACCACAGAACTTGTTTATATGTTTAAAGTTTTTTTTGGTTCTATACCAGAAGCTTTACTATCTCAAGTTGTGGAAGAAATTCAAGTTGAATTTCGTACAGATTCATCTATAGATTTTAATAGAATAAAAAAACACTACAGAATTAATGAGGATTCTAGACAGCTATTTGATTATGTATTTTCTCAAGATAATATTGAGAGAAAAAACATGGTACGTTTAGACCAGGCTCATAAAACTGAATATATCGATCTTTTCAAATTATTTATAGAAGGGTTTTTAACCCTCGATCCTGGGCATCGATTAACTATCAGCCAGCTTAAAGAGCATCCATTTATGTTAAAAATGGAAGCTCTCATCGTCAATAAGAAAGTGTAGTAAATATCATCGCTTTCTTTTTTGTTCCTAATTAATTGTTCCTTTTACTCCTTAATTTAAATAGAATGTGAAAAAAAATATGACTCCATGTGGTTCCAATAAACTCAGTGAAATTACTCCTTTTCAAACATATACAGAGACTGTTTCATCTCTAGATCAAAATCCAGAACTAGAGAGGAGACATCGATCATTTTTTGATGTTTTTGCTAGGATGACTTCTTGTTTTAATGGTGTAATTTTTGGGTTTAATAATAGGTCTGTTACTACCCATTCTTCAAAAAATTTAGCCAAAATTTGTTCACTAGAGGAAGAAAAACAATTTAATGAAGAAGATTGTTTTGTGGATCTTTCTCTAGCTAATGTAACAACTATTGATGATGAGAATGAAGAGTTTGTGTTTCCTAATGGAAGGCTTTCTTTAATTCGAGAAATTGCAAGGGGATCTTTTGGTGTCGTTTTTCAGGCTTCTTATTCAACTAGTACTCAAAAAAAAGCCATGAATGTCGCAGCTAAAATCAATATACAGCACCAGGAGTCAATAAATAACAGTTTTACGATTGATAGTTTTAATAACGAAGCTGGTTTTTTGAAGGAAATAAAAAAATTAGATACTAATGATAATCATCATATCGTTCGTTTTATTGATTTTTTTCAGATTAGCATTAATGAAGTTTGCTTAGTATTGGAATATGGTGATCTCAATTTAAAGGAGTTCATTAACCAAAATAAAAATACTGGAGGAGTATCGTTGGCTAGAACTGCTAAAATTATGGAGCAGATTTTTAAAGCACTTAACTTTCTACACACAAGAAGGCCATGTATAATTCACAATGATTTAAAACCTGCTAATATTTTGGTGTCCTTGAAACCGTATCCGAAAATAAAAATTGCCGATTTTGGGGTAGCTTCTAAAGGAATTCAGAGGAATTTAAATAATGATTACTTATGTACTAGGTGGTATAGATCACCAGAATTTGTCCTAGGCAGTCCATATAGCTCGGGCTCCGATATGTGGAGTTCTTCTTGTATTGCTTTTGAGATCCATAGCGGAGAGGCTCTATTTTCAGCGGATAGTCAAAATGATCTTTTGATCATGCATTCTCAGTTGTTGGGATCGGTTTCTGCAGATTTCTACAAACTCATACATCCCAGTATAAAACACAAATTTCAACCCTCATTTTATGGCGGGGATTCTTTCCAGCTAAAGGCTGAAAATGTGAGCAATCCATCTTTTGAGAATAGATGGGATTTTTTTAATAAGCATATGGCAAAAAATGGAAATGAAGATGATGACATGCATTCAAAGGAGAATTATATTCTTTTTAGATCCATGCTTTTTGATATTTTCAAATGGTTTCCTGGAAGAAGAGCCACCGCATTTAAATCCTTGAATTCTGGATTTATTAAGAAACTTCAAACGTTAAATACTGTTGCTTCGAACAGCGATCAAGAACACACGATAACTACCGCGTTTTCGTGATTTGTCAATTTAACTCTTTAAATTAGTGGGTTTATTTATGTCATTTCATTCATCAAATAGCGCTTTTTCTGCGGCAAGACCTTATTGTAAAGCAAAGGCTGCATCTATTGAATCCTCTCTAGTAGAGCGCTTAAAGGACCTGAGTTTTGAGTTTTTAGACAGCCATTAATAACTGCTCATCCTGTGGTTTAAGATAGATCGAGGGTTTCTTTTCTTTGAGTTGATACGCAATCAACCCTGAT
>VGMB01000213.1 GCA_016866585.1 Chlamydiota bacterium | reverse complement strand
CTTTTTCGCAATACCAGAATACCGTGTAAGGGGTAACTGAGACATTCGAATTGCCTTCGGGAGTTTGTTGTTGTCCAACAGGATCAGACTGACCTATGAAATCTTCCACATATCCTGTCTGTTCTGGGTCGAGCATCTTTTCTCCCATCTTTGTACCATTGGCAGCTATAACAACGGCTTTCAGTCTAAAACCAGAGTCATTATATAAAAAAACTGATGCATGAGCAGCTGCACCCATTCCCAAAAAAAGTGCTGATAATAAAATGGTGTGTTTTTTCATAAACTCTCCTCTATTTTGTTTCAGAAGGCGATTCTTCTTCATTTTTTGGAGTTGGGGTACAATTTTTTTTCCCTGATCCCTGCAGTGCCCTTATAAAAGATCCTGTGGATACATTATCAGATATAGAAAAATCTGTACCATTCATGCAATACCAAATCACTGTGAGGGGTGTTTTTGATCTTGATGAATTGTTACCTGGCTGTGATGTGCTATCAGTCCAAGTATAATTACTACGAGGATAAGTATTAGGTTCAAGAACAACATCTCCGAGAGTGGATCCATCAGCGCCTCTTATAACAGCACGTAAACGAACATTGCTATCATTTTCCAGCCGAACTGAAGCAGCATGGATTGGTAATATCATACCAAGAGAAAGAAGAACGGAGCATTTTATAAATTTCATATATTAGAGTTTATCCTCAGTAACGGTATCAGTTCGATTATCCAGATATGCCCATTTAAAATCTAAATTACCTAAAGAAGACAACATCATATCTTTGAGATAACTGTGACTTGCAAAAAGCATGTTATAGTGAAAGACGGGTATAATAGGCATTTGTTTAATAAGTAGATCTTCGCAATGTGCCAAAATAAATTTTCGTTCATCAGGATCGGCTTGAGCTGAAGATTCTTCTAATTTATGAATATACTGCTTATCTTCCCAAAAAGTGTTATTTGTGCTGGCATTTCTATACTTGAATACTTCTAAAAAATTAATAGGGTCATTAAAGTCTGCCACCCAGGATCCTGCTGCTATATCAAAATTTTGCTTAGATAACATGTCGAAATACACTTTTTTTTCCACGGATCTAATAGTAATATGAATACCCAAAGACTCAAACCATTGTTGTTGCAAAGCCTGAGCTATTAAGTAATTTTTCTCTCCTGATGGAAATATCATAGATATGTCTTGAAAATCATTCACCGCAATGCCTTCCTCAAGAAGTCCTTTTTTAAAAAGAACCTTTGCCTCTTCTACATCGTGATCTTGAAAATAAGGGGTGTTCTGCAGTCCCATGGAGGTGGGAACAAGTCCTGTAGCAGGACTTTGATTTCCCTGTAATATATGATCTACAATAGATTTTCTATCTATCGATATCGCAAGAGCCTGTCTAATTTTAGTGTTCTTTAACACTTTATTTACTGTATTTAAACGAAGGAAGTATGTGCCTAGCATGGGCTTAGATTTCAACATGCTTCCCTCATGAAATGAATTAAGGGAATCTACCGGAATATTGGATAACGGAGAACCCAACCAATCGAGTTCTTGTTTTTCAAACATACGAAGCTCCGTGTCTTCCTTAACCATGCACATAACGATTTCTGAAAGTTTTACCGAGGCCGAATCCCAATAAGTTTCATTTTTAACCACAACTAGCTCATCACTATGTTTCCACTTTTTCAATTTGAATGGACCACAACACACTATTGTTTCTTCTTTGTCTAATTTTTCTACGTTATATTTATCTGCCGACTCACAGTATGGGAAAAATGCAGGAAAAGCAGTAAGCTCTAAAAAATATGGTGTTGGATTCTCTAAATATACACGTATTGTTTGTTCATCTAAAATTTCAACGCCAAGCTCATTTAAAGGTAGGTCTCCCTGCTTAATAGACTTAGCATTTTTTATAGAATACAACTGGAAGGCATTAGGGGAGAAAAATTTAGGATCGAGTATTTTCTTCCAAGAATATAAAAAATCTGAAGCTTTGATAGTTTCTCCATTAGACCATTTGGCATTCCTTAAATAGAAAGTATATACCATCATATCGCTAGATACTTCTATTACCTGCGCAAGAGCTGGTTCAGCTTTTTCTTCTTTGTTGATTCTAGTCAATCCTTCAAAGAGCATATTTACTATGGTTCTATCGCACAAAGATCTGGATTTTCTGGGATCCAAAGTGGAGGGATCTTCACCGATATTTATACGCAGCGAAGTTTTATTATTTGGTTGTATATTTTTTAGGCTATCATTCGAACTGCACCCAGATAGCAAAAGAAAAGTGGTTAATATCGCTGTCATTAAAAATTTCATAGAGTAGCTCTTAAGGTGATAAATCACATTCATATAATCTTTTAAATCTCTTCAAGTTTTTTGTAAACCACGATAAAGTGAAATTATTAACACAATCTCAAGGATTTATGAATTCAACTAACCATCTCTATGCAACAGCAAACAACTTTACTCCCATTTTCAATAGTCATGCATTGAAATCGATATTTGGAGGAGAAGATGGAAACAGCCTTCTTTTAGAAAAAGGGATGTTAAGAGAATTAGAGACTGTTCTTTTTCCTGGATCTACATTAAAAATCCTTGAGAAAAAATTTGATCATATCGTTTTGATAGAAACAGAAGAATATTCATCACCTTATTCGTTGTATACTGATAGTCGTTTTTTACAATTTCATCACATTCAACCTATTTCCCGATTACTTTTTCTTCCTCCACTTCACAAAATTCTACAAAAAATGAAGAATATGGTTGGTGAAGCCTATGTTTGGGGTGGCAATTGTAAAAGTATAGATTTTATGTATGAGCTATATCCCTCTAAAAAAAAGTGGGAAGAACTAGGTGAAAATATTCAAAACCAGTGGACGATGCGCGGTGTTGATTGCTCAGGCCTATTATACTATGCAACAGAAGGCTACACTCCAAGAAACACATCACAATTAATTAATTATGGATCTAATGTAAGTGTGAGTTCACCGCTAATACCTCTAGACCTGATTGTTTGGAAGGGACACGTTATCGTCATTTTAGATGAAAATCACACCATAGAAAGTTTAGGTGGAAAAGGGGTTATCATTACACCCATTAAAAAAAGAATCGAACAAATAGAAACAGAATTATTAAGAAAAAGAGTTAACAACTGGGATGAGAATCCAAATATCCCGGAAAACCACCGTTACATAGTAAAAAGATGGTATCCGCAGTTACTTTCTTAAATTTTGGATCAGGTTGGCAATAAGCACAGTCCATCCACATTGATTTGATGCACCCAATCCTTTTCCTATTTCTGAATGAAAATATTCATAAAAATGAATATAGTCTTGCCAATTTTTATCTAACGCATAGGGAAATCGGGGACCAAAAAATGGACGTATATCGTTTTGATCTTTTTTAAAAAGTGATAACATCCTCTCAGAAAAAGAAACCGCCATTTCGTGTAAAGTAACACTATCTTCTT
>VGMB01000212.1 GCA_016866585.1 Chlamydiota bacterium | reverse complement strand
ACACCCTTGGGCTGCCTGTAAGAACCTAGTGTCCAGATCTCCAAGAGCTTATAGGCTTCCAGTTTATAAATTAAAAACTTGTCAAAAAGCCAATTACGCAACAACGCCAATTTTCTGTAAGAAAGCTCAAAAAACATTAAGATGCTATATCTTTAAAACCTATTTGCACAATACTGTTTTAAAATCGATTTTTAAGCAAAGCAACAAGAGCATCAACTTTTGGCAATTCACGAAGTCCTTTTACATGAACACCAATATTTTTAATCCGTAACTGATCAACAAATCCTTCCGATTGAATAGACTTAACACTACAAGACTGTACAAAATCAATTAACTCAAAAGAGATGTTATCTGCGTGTTGAGATCCAGAATAACCGATATTAAACATACGGGCTTCTTCCAAAGATAATACAGGGAATTTAAGAAGAAAATTATCTTTTAAATATTCATGGTATTCGTCAGGCACCACTTGTCTTAAGGCATCGAGTTTTTCTTCATCAGAGATCTCTAAAGCCATAGAGTCTTTAAAAATAGAGTTTTCAGGCTTTTGGTTATAACTGTTCACCAAATGAGTATCAATTTGCTCAGCGCTCATTAGTGATTTAAATCCCAGACTCCAAAAGAGTGGCTCGTTTGCGGAGTTATTTTGGATCATTATCGCATTTAAGCTAGAGCTTGCGCCGTTTAAATGCTTTGCAAAGTAAAAAGGAACGCCACGAAAATGACATCTCATCCCAGGCCTTAGGGTATGGCAAGACTGAGTAAATAGATTTACAGAACAATTTACATCAAGACTGCCCCCTTGATTTATTTGTAAGCGGTTATCTGCCCGAGAAAACAAAGCATCGAATCTATCTTCTTTAATTTGATCCTTGACAATTTTTAAAAAAACAACTTGAGCAGCTACACCTGTGTCCACTATGGAAGGGCCTTCTATAAATGATTCAATAGCTTGAGAAGGAGAAGTCTTTTCTCGTAATTCATATTCGAAGACGTTTGTTGGCTTTCTAAAAAAACCTTTTGGAACGAGTTGATCTTTGGTTAGGAGCTTTTCGTTGAATGCTCTCAAAGGCAATTCTGCAAAGATACGTTGCCTGTAATCAGATGGAGACATCATTTGACGATGCGTTTCTTTATTTCTCAACAACTGATCATATACAATACTGGATAATCTCTTTTGCATCATACTTTCTTTTTCAGAATAAAAGTCAGGACACTTACCACCCTTCATAGCCACTGAAATTACATGCTTCAAATGAGAACTTGCAGACCCACTATCTGACAATTTGTTTATAAGACTTCCTATCCTATATTGAGAAGCAGCAACGAATCCTCTGGTATTAAGGGCATTAGCAGTAAATGACATAACCTTGGATCTCCTAAAAAAATTTTAAAGATATTAACGATCTATAGCTTAATTTATACCGAAGAGTTTAACAAAAACAACCTTAAAAACAAAACCGATTCTTCCAAAGAGAAACTAAATAAAAAATAGTTTACTAATAATAAAATCAAACTACATGTTGACTATTTAGTAAAAAATCAATATCTAAAGTTAACAAGAAAGAATAAATTAAATTTATTTTTATTTTTTTATTGTAAACAATTTATGGATAAGGATTTACCATATGAACACAAAAAATATTACGGGAATTGTCCTTGTGATTGTCGGGGCAATTTTTTTCCTCTTTGCCAACAACATGAAATCACAAGCTATGATGATTCAAAATAAAATGGGCATGGTTGAACAGCACAGTACCCCACCCCCAGCGATACTAGAGCGTCCTGCTAATAGAGCACGTCAAGCTCAATCACAAGAAACAACACAGAAAAGCCTCATGATTGGAGAAAGAACATTAGACCAATATATGCAATTAATTAATTTTGTGCAGATTGGAGGCGGTTTATGCATCGTAGGAGGAGCTTTATTAATCCTATCTAGCTTCAGCAAAAAAAAGAAATAATTACGATAAATACTTTTTATCTGTGGTGGCAGACTATCCAAAATGCCACCACCTCAGCCTACACAACAGCCTTTACCAAGCCTGCCGATAGCAAAACTTGAAGAGCCCCTCTTTTAGATAGGCCAAACTCCCCAGTCTCCTCATCCACGTCCCATATACTAGAAAAAGGAAGACTGCCCTGCACCAAATCATTAATTGACTGGTATAATCCCTCACTTGATGGGACCCGAGAAAATTCTGATTGAACAACATCACTACAAATGCTTGGCGTGAAATGATTTTTAAATATAGTCCAAAGTTCTTCCGCCTGTTTTTCCAGTAACGCCCTGGACAAGGTATGTGTATAAATATCAAAACTTATTTCATGATCAAGTCCAACGAGAGTTGTCAGATAATTTTTCAGGTACAAAGAGTGGTGCGAAAGTTGAGGAATAGAATCCGCCGTACCTATCATTTCTTTCATCATAGAGCTCTCTGAAGAGATAATATAAGAAGCATAGTTTTTTAATACCCTACGAAGCCAAGAAGAAACTTTCTCAATAGATGGTATTTGACACACTTGCCTTTCATTTGGGTATTTATGATCTACGGATAAATAACGATAAGCAGATACGATTCCCTCAGATTTTCCTGTTGAACAATTCTGGATAGAAGAAGAAATAGCAAAAAAAGCCTCTTCTTGATCCGTTAAGCACTTGCCTTCTTGAAGATCACTAGATTGAGACAAAATAAAATGAAGAATAGCTATAAAATAGGCATTTAATTTGGGCACCGAAGCACCCGTTTGAAGAACCAACAAGGACTCTAAAAATGGGTCTTTGAAGTTCTTTACAAGCAAAGTGGCATCTTGAGAATACGAATTTCTTATGTGGTGAGAAATCACATTTTGCTCAGCTTCGTTAAGACTAGCAACCCTATTTTGATACTTTTTCTCGAGGTCTTTTAATGTTTTGTTATTTATCGATCTATGTTGCATGAACGCCAATACCGCATCATAAGAAATAGAGCTTTCTTTACTTTTACATAGTTCAGAAAAATCAAAAAACGCTGTACCACCTTCGATAGGAAAATACGATATAGGGCTTGCAAATGGAGTGATATGCCTGTTGAACATTTTTTGATTTTGATAAATCCTATAAGGATTCGCAAGATCACCCAGCTGATGAGAGTAATTACGTACAGTAAATGCTAAAATGAACAAATCACTATCTTGAGGACATCGAAAATAATTAGCAGAATCTAAAACCATTTTAGCCAAAGCTCCTGCTTTAGCAACATCTGAGGTCTGCTGTAACTTTAACACCAAATGAGAATGAAGTTTTTCCTTGAGGTCATTCTTTGCACAAACATCATAAAGAATGCGTTGCCATGAAGGATAATACCAATCTCCATTTACAGACAACAGTTGAGAGATCTCTTTACAGACCAAAGACTGATTTTGTATTGAAAACAAACTCAAAACCTTTGCAACTGAATAATAATTAGAGGGATCTAGAGGGGTGCATACTCTGATAATATTATG
>VGMB01000211.1 GCA_016866585.1 Chlamydiota bacterium | reverse complement strand
CTGGACTAGTTCCTTGGCAAGCTCTGGGCTTTTTCTTTGCATGTGAGGAAGGGCGTTCATGAGTTTGCTGTTTGTATTCACAATAAATTTCTTCTTATCCAGCAGAGAAGGCGGAAGAGATTGTTCCGATAGGGCTAAGGTATCCCTCATGCGGCGTAGATCCTCATCTACTAGAACAAACCCTGCAATAGACTCAGTTGCAAGACTTTTTGCTTCTACCTCTACCTTATCTTGGCCGAGAGATTCTCTTATAAAATCAGCAAGCTTTGCAGCTTCTGTCTTCCCATCAGCATCTAATACTGTTTTTTCTTTAGAGGAGTCTAAAAGAGAGTCATCAAGACCACCGTCTATACGTTGGAAACGTGTTGGGCGGATCTTACCTTCAAGGAAATTCATGAGGTGAGTGTCTATGGGAGAAGAAGAGTACAGAACTTCTATCTCTTTTTCTTTATAAAAATTCAGGAACTCAGATTCTTGTTTTTCATCAGAAGAGGTGTAAAACACTTTGTCTTTGCATTTTTCTTTGTTCTTATCTAAATACTCTTCGATTTTTACCCAATCTCCAGATGTTGTTTTCCATACCAAGAAGTCTTTGGCTTTCTCATAGAATTTATCATCTTGAAGAATTCCAAGTTTCACAATCAGTTCAATATCTTGCCATGCTGTTAAAAACTTTTCTTTTTCTGTGTTGTATAAGCTTTGAAGCTTATCCGCAATTTTTTTTGCTACGTGTGTGGATAGTTGTCTTACAGTACGATCCATCTGCAGGTAGCTTCTTGACACGTTCAATGGGATATCTGGGCTGTCTATAGCGCCTTTAAGGGCCATCAAATAGTCTGGAATTAGGTCTTTGCAATTGTCTGATACGAACACACGATTACAAAATAACTTTATATTACTCTTGTTCCAGTCGAATCTCTTATTAATTTTAGGGAAGTAAAGGATACCTTTTAGATTAAAAGGATAGTCTACATTCAGATGGATCCAAAACAAAGGATCTTGATCCATAGGATACATCGATCTGTAAAACTCTAGGTACTCTTCATCTTTGCACTGAGATGGTGATTTAAGCCAAAGTGGCTCTTTATTGTTGATATGTTGATCATTTAGATAAATAGGATAAGGGAGAAATGCACAATATTGCTCTAATATGGATTTGATCTTATGATCATCTAGGAACTCTTCACCATCTTTTCCTATGTGAAGTGTGATGTCTGTTCCTCTTTGAGCTCTTGAACCTTGGTTAAGATCGTATTCTATACCACCATCACATGACCAAAGCGCTGCCTTTGCATTTTCCTGGTAGGAGAGTGTATCGATAGTTACTTTTTCAGCAACCATATACGCTGAGTAAAATCCTAGTCCAAAGTGACCGATTATTTGATCTTTTTCTTCTGAAGATTTGTACTTGCTCATGAATTCTTCCGCGCCAGAAAAAGCCACTTGAGCTATGTACTTTTCAACTTCTTCTTGTGTCATGCCGATACCGGTATCGACAAAACGAAGGGTTTTATTTTCTTTATCTAGATGAAGATCGATACGGAGATCTTCATCTTTGCACTCTAAAAGCCCTTGTTCTCGCAGTGTTTTACATTTGCTTAGGGCGTCACAAGCATTCGAAACAAGCTCTCGGATAAAGATATCTTTATCTGAATAGAGCCATTTTTTTATGATTGGTAGAATGTTTTCTGTATGTACTTTTAAGGTTTTTTTTTCCATAAAATGCTCTCTAGTAAAATAAAGTGATACTCGGTAATTATATACGGGTTTTCAAAAGATTTCAATCATCTAGATGATCATTTCAGGCTTGTTTAAAACTGGTTAAGTCGAGATATATAAATTAGAATTTAGAAAAGGAATAGCTCATGAAAGTTCTTGTTGTTCAATTAAATCTAACGATTGGAAGTTTGAGTGAAAATACTAAAAAAATTATTGAAGCAATAGCGAGGGCTCGTAAAAAAGGGGTTGATGTTGTGTTGTTTCCCGAACTTGCGATTTGTGGTTACCCCCCTGAAGATTTCCTTTTTCATAAAAATTTTTTAGAATCGATGGAAGATTGCTTGCAAGAGATTGTTAAAGCCTCTACCGGACTCATGGTTGTTGTGGGCTGTGTGAGAAAAAATCTTGGTAAAGGGGAAAAACCTTTGTTCAACAGTGCTGCCATTATTCAAGATGGTAAATTAATCGGATACCAAGATAAATGGCTATTACCTACTTATGATGTTTTTGATGAGAGAAGGTATTTCGAACCAGGCTCTATGATGGATGTATGGAAATATAAGGATAAAAAAATAGGAATCATCATCTGTGAAGACATTTGGCAACATGCTGGCTATGTCGGTTATACGAACTACCATAGAGATCCTGTTGAAGAGATAAAAAAATTTGAACCCGATCTTCTTCTTAATCTATCGGCTTCTCCTTATCAGTATCAAAAGCCAGATACAAGAGTTAAAGTATGCTCAGCAGCAGCTAAAACGTTGAATTGCCCTGTCGTTCTGTGTTGTCAGGTAGGGGGTAACGATGAGCTTGTATTCGATGGCTATAGCGTTTATGTCGATAAAGAGGGTAACCTGTCTCAGTTGGGACAAGGATTTAAATAAGAGGATATGATCGTTGATTTAGAACACGGACCTGTAAGCTGTCCACTAAGCTATGATCCTCTTGCAGATCTTTATTCCGCGCTGGTTCTTGGTGTTAGAGATTATTTTTATAAGTCCGGTTTTACTAAAGGGTGTTTGGGACTTTCAGGTGGAATAGACTCGGCTCTTGTTGCTTGTATTGCAGTTGATGCTCTTGGAAAAGAAAATGTTCTTGGCATAGCCATGCCCTCTAGATATAGCTCGGAGTCGAGCCTCACTGACGCTAGGAGTTTAGCAAAAAACCTGGGAATATCCTACGATGAGGTTTCTATAGAGAAACCATTTCAAGCTTTTTTAGATTTATTACAGCCCCATTTTTTAGGTAAGGAACCAGATATTACAGAAGAAAACGAACAAGCTAGGATCAGAGGAACTATACTCATGGCATTCTCAAATAAGCTAGGGTATGTCGTATTAAGTACTGGAAATAAGAGCGAGATGGCAATGGGGTATTGCACTTTATATGGTGATATGTGTGGTGGACTCAGTGTTATTGCTGATGTAACTAAAAATCAGGTATATGCCCTTGCACGATATGTTAATAGATGCAAAGAAGTTATACCTGTCTCAACTATAGAAAAGCCACCATCAGCTGAACTTCGACCAAACCAAAAAGATACCGATTCGCTTCCTGAGTACGATGTCGTAGATAAAGTTCTTAAATCGTACGTCGAGGATTATTTGTCAGCCCAGGAGATAGCAAATCTCCATAGTATTCCTTTTGCAATAGTTGAGGATCTTATTAAAAAGATACATAGATCGGAATACAAACGTCGACAGTCTGCACCAGCTATAAGGGTCAGTAGAAAAGCATTTAGGGCTGGTAGAAAGTATCCGATCGTTCAGG
>VGMB01000210.1 GCA_016866585.1 Chlamydiota bacterium | reverse complement strand
AAATTAAAAACTACCACCATTTAATCTCAAAATAAAGCCATGCTCAAACTGGTGGGTAGATTTTAATGGAAAAAAAACTTTACATCATAAAACTCTACAATATTCTTCTACAAAGAGACCCCTCTCCTCATGAACTCGCAAAACATCTAGAGTCCCCTCAAGACTTAACCCAAACCCAACGCTTACTAGCAAAATCTGCAGAATTCAAAAGTAGGTTTAATGAAATTTTTGATAAACAAGAAAAAGTCCAAAACAATATACCCATTTTTATCATAAACCTCAAAAGACGTCAGGACAGAAAAGATGCCATCTCTAAGGCGCTAAGACATTGCGGCGTAGAAAACTTCGAATTTATAACCGCAGTCGATGGCAACGAAAAATTTGATAAATCTTGCTACGATGACGAAAAAGCCAGGCTTATCCACAGAAGACTCACAGACCAAGAAATCGCATGCGCCCTTTCCCACCAAATCGTCTATAAAAAGATGGTAAAAGAACAGATACCAAGAGCTATCATCTTAGAGGACGATGCTATCCCCACAAAACACCTAAACCCATTCCTCAAAAACATCGACCGATTCAACCTCAACCCAGACCTTGAAATCCTTCTGCTAGCCTTCTTCACAAGCAACAATTGGTTTAACGACAGGCTAAAAACCCACACAGCAGAACACTACTTAACCGATCAAATAACTATGAGTTACCACCCAAAAGCTAACCAAACAATCGAAAACATAAGCATCCACAATTTCTCATACCCATCTCTCGCAGTTGACTTTATTCAAGGAGCGCACGGTTACACAATTTCAGACAAAGTCGCAAGCAAACTACTAAAAATAAACACGCCTATTTGCTGCACAGCAGATGACGTATGGAATTATTTTAAAAATGAATTTCAAATAGTTTGCACATCACCCATGCTATTTAATCGTCAACTCTCTGACAGCGACATCGAAGAAAATCGAAAAAAACTCTCATTCTTTTCATTTGGATATGACCATCTGGCAAAAATCGATCATGAAGACTTTGGTAGATAGCGCTTGAAGACAAAAAAAAGAGCTAGCTTTCGCTAGCTCTTTTATTAGAAGCCCTTCTTTTTAAAAGAAAACTTCTTTTTTCCCGCAAAACCCGAAGAAGGGGCCCCGCTCTCTTTTCGTTTTTTCGGAAAACCTGCAAAGGTCTTACCTTCCTTGATAAAGACATTCTCTCTTCTAAATGGCTTAGAGGAAGAATCCCTATCTTCTCTTGGAGAAAATCTAGATTCTCTAGGACCTCTATCTTCTCTTGATGAAAATCTAGATTCTCTAGGACCTCTATCTTCTCTTGGAGAAAACCTTGACTCTCCTCCCTCTCTAGATGAAGATCTTGGACCGTTGAACCCTCTGGATCTTGGAGCCCTATTTCTATCTCCAAAAGAACCTCTTGGCTTTTCAACAGTTTTAGGCTCTAAACCTTCTATCGTATGAACATCAATTTGCTTACCTAAAATCTTAGATATATCATTGATACGGAACTTTTCTTTAAATGTTGCGAATGTGATTGCATTACCTTTAGCTCCAGCACGACCGGTTCTTCCAATTCTGTGGATAAAATCTTCAGCAACGAAAGGCAGATCAAAGTTAACAACGTGAGATAAAGTAGAGATATCAATACCTCTTGCAGCAACATCAGTTGCAACAAGAAACTGGATCTTACCTTGACGCAATCTCTCTATAGTCTTACTTCTTTGTCTTTGATTCATATCTCCGTGGAGAGAATCTGCTCTATAACCTTTCTCTTTAAGTTGATCCGCCAACTCTCCAGCCTGTCTAATGGTTGATGTAAAGATGATAGATTGTTGGATCTCTGTATTCTCTAAAATGTGATCAAGTATCTCAAGCTTATGACCAATATTATCAACAAAGTAAAGCTTTTGCTCGATCGCATTCTGTCTTTCAAGAGTTGCCTGCACGCGTATCTCCACCGGATCTTTTTGGAGCATTCTAGAAACAGGTATTATCTTTTTGTCTATTGTTGCAGAGAAAAGAAGCGTCTGTCTTTCAGAAGGAATAGCCGCAGATATCTCTTCAACAGCTTCTAAGAAGCCCATATCGAGCATACGGTCAGCCTCATCTAAAACAAACATCTTTGTATTACTGAAGTTAATACGACCAGAGTGCATATGATCTATAAGTCTTCCCGGAGTAGCCACAAGTATCTCATACTTGCTTGACAGAGCTCTCTTCTGAATAGGGTAAGGAACGCCTCCATAGATACATACAGTCTTCACTCTAGACAAATGCTTACTGAATTTCTTAGCTTCTTCAGCTACTTGCATCGCTAGCTCTCTTGTCGGAACTAGTACAACGATCTGAGGACCAATCTGTCCTTTGAAATCTGGGTCGCACAGCTTATGAAGAGCTGGTAGCATAAACGCAGCAGTCTTACCTGTACCGGTCTGAGCGCATGCAAGAACATCTCTTCCTTGCAAAACTACAGGTATCGCCTTCTCCTGAATAGGAGTAGGGACCTGAAAGCCGATCTCTTCTAAAACTTGGTTTACTTGGGGATCTAAATTAAATTGAGTAAAGCTAGACAAATTGGTGTCCTCGTGTAAATACTATTGTTAGGTACCTTTTAAGCTGCAAGCCATTACTAAATATCTAGAAATGAATCCCATTACAAAAGAGACAGCTCAAATCAAATTTGAGTTTGCATGGCTTAAAAAAGCAAGGAGATTATACTTCAATCAAAGATGATTTACAACTCAGATCTGAATTCCACGCAAACTAAAATCTTTTTATACATTGAATTTCAAAGAAATAGCATAAATAAATAATGAAAAACCAAGCAAAAAAAGGACAGCGCCTGAGACCTTTCCCACAAGATTTCTTCCTTTATTTGAAATTTTTTTTCTGAAATTCAAAATCAAAATCGATAAAAATTGCCACCAAATACACGATCCAACAAAAAGACCCAAAGAAAGGATCCATGGCGAGAAAGGGGAAGGATCAAGATCACCAACACCAAGAGCTGCACAAAGGGCTGACACACCAACAACCGTTAGCGGGGAAGTTAAAGTTAGAACGAAGGTAGTCAAAAACAACCTAAAGGCTTTAGGCTTGAAAGATAAGTCATCAAAAGCAGAAGTAGAGACCTGCTCAAAATAAGTCTTAATGCCAAGATAACAAAGAATTCCACTACCAATAAGATGAAAAACAAAACTATATGCGTGCATGAAATTTCTTATAACATACACCCCATACCCAGCAAACACCCCATATATAGCATCAGCAAGACCCGAACCTATCCCCGTTACAACCCCCATTAAAAAACCAAATGCAATTGTGTAACGAACACACAATACCATCGTTGGACCAACAGGAATGGCAAGCAAAAGACCTATTAACACCCCTCGTACAAAAAACTCCATCACATAACCCGACTTTATTACCAGATACTAAAGTTCTCATCTACGACAACTTTATGCAACAAAAAAGGGTCGCACTTGCGACCCCAAACCAAACA
>VGMB01000209.1 GCA_016866585.1 Chlamydiota bacterium | reverse complement strand
TTCATATCAGTGGCCTTGAAGTAGGTAAAACTGTTGAAGCTAATTCAAATGTTGAGCTTGTGCTAGATAAGTCTATTCCTAAAAATCTTCAAGAGGATACTCAATCGGCTGCAGAAAACGGCTGATGACTTGATTTTTTTTTTTTGGTATATTGAACGTTTTTAATCAATTCAATATGCAAAATTATGATTCAAGCTGTCGATTTACATCTTTCTTATTGTGGCGTTTCGATATTAGAAGGAGTCTCCTTCACCCTTCAGAAGGGGGAGAAATGCGCCCTAATTGGTCGAAATGGATCCGGTAAGTCAACCCTTTTCAAGCTGCTTTTGGGTTCTGAAAAGGCTGATAAAGGGGTCGTGTCCCTTCCCAAGGGCTATCGCATAGGCCATCTGCAACAACACATTCATTTTACAAAGTCAACTCTATTGGAAGAAACCTGTCTAGGTCTCAAGGAAGAAGAGAAAGATGCCACCTATAAGGCTGAAAAGATGCTTCTAGGTCTTGGGTTTTCTCAAGATCAGTATGAGCTAGCTCCTGAAAGCTTTTCCGGGGGATACCAGCTTAGAATACAGCTTGCTAAAGTTCTTTTATCCGATCCAGACTGCTTGCTCCTTGATGAGCCGACAAACTATCTAGATATTCTATCCGTTCGGTTTTTGAGTAAATTTCTCAAACAATGGCCAGGGGAAATGATTTTAATTTCCCACGATCTTGAGTTTTTGGATGAGACAACAACACATATGATGTCGATCCATAGAAAAAAAGCGCAAAAGATAAAAGGTAAGAGTTCTGATCTTTTCTCTTTAATTGCTCAAGAAGAAGAGCTTTACGAGAAAACAAGAATGAACTTAGAAAAGAAAAAAGCCCATCTGGAAGCTTTTGTAGAGCGATTTGGTGCGAAGGCTTCGAAAGCTACACAGGCTCAATCCAAGCAAAAGGCGCTCGACAAAATCCCAAGCCTTGAAAAATTGAAAAACATATACAATCTCGAATTTTCTTTTAAAGAAGAGCCTTTCATGGGAAAGAAGATGTTACAAGCTAATACTGTTTCTTTTTCTTACGATAAGGTTCGTCAGATTGTGAGAGATTTCTCATTAGCTGTGGAGAAAAGAGATAGGATTGCAATCATTGGAAAAAATGGATACGGAAAGTCCACACTTTTAAAACTTCTAGCACAAGAAAGTTCTCCAGATCAAGGTAGTGTTGATGTGTCAGCAGCTGTAAGATTGGGGTATTTCGGACAAACAAACATCGACAAACTCGATCGTACACTCACGATTGAAGAAGAAGTTTCAAGAGCAAATCCAAAGCTTAATTTTACAGAGGTTAGGGGGATCTGTGGGCTCATGATGTTTGGGGGAGATCTTGCCAAAAAACAGATATCTGTTTTGTCTGGTGGGGAGAAAAGTAGAGTTCTTTTAGGTAAGATTATTGCGAAACCTTGTAATCTTTTATTCCTTGATGAACCAACCCACCACTTAGATATTGAGTCTATTGAAGCTCTTATAGATGCTATTGAAGAATTTGATGGCTCATGTGTAGTCGTTACACATAGCGAGTGGATGTTAAAAAGAATTCCATTTACAAAGCTGATTGTTTGTCATAAAGACAAGCAGGAGATTTTCGATGGTAGTTATGAAGAGTTTTTAGAAAAACTTGGGTGGCAAGAAGAAAAGGATGTTAAAAAAGAGGAAAAAAAATCTTTCGAAAGACCCAAAAACTCTTCTGTAAAATCTCAAATAAAAAAATGTGAAGATAAGATCGTTCTTCTAGAAGAAAGGATAGATCTTAATAACAACAGGTTGGCAGAGATGTCTCCTTTACAATCCAAGGAGATTAAAGAAATTCTAGCTGCTATTGAAAAAGATCAAGATGATCTTAATGAATGTTACAATTTATTAAGCGATCTATATCAAAAGATTTAGTAAAAGAATCGGTGGCGATTAACGCCACCGATTCTTTGTGTTATACTTTGAACAGGGCTTTAAAGTTCTCATTGAATCTTTCTAGATTTTCGGCTCGTTCCCTATTAGCTTTTAGTATTCCAGCTGTGTAACCTGCATCATCATCGGGATCTGTTTGCATAGAGTGGATCGGTTTGCTCGAAGATTGGGTATTCTCAAGTAAAGACTCTTTACTTTGTGGATATTTAGCTAATAAATTAAGTTTTTGTTGCATGAATAGAGAATCGCATATCGCACTGTGACCATACAGAGTGTCTAGGGATTCGAATGTGCGTTGGTCAATTATTTTATATTGGCACAGCTCCGCTAGCTTACTTCGTGGTATTTTTTGTTTGAATTCAGCAAAGCTTGAAGTTGAGGCTTCTTTTAGGAGCTTTGCTTTCATTTCTTCAGGACTCTGTATTTTTCTTTCAAAAGTCTCTTTTACGCTGAATTTTTTAATTATTTCAGAGAATGTCATTGCGTTTGCATCTAATTTTATTTGATGCAGTTGCTCAGGAGCTATTGAATTTCTTTGCTGTCTGGCGTAGTGAAAACAAGCTGCAGCACCTAAAAATAACGGGATACTTAAAAATGCAGCCCCTGGTGTTATAATTGAAGCGACTCCGAGTCCTATCAATGTCACCCCGGCTGCCACTGAAAGAATGGCTAATGTGTTTAAAGCTACTTTTTTGATTTTTTGATCATTCAGTTGATCTGGATAGCCTGTACGAGGGATGTTGGGGATTGTTATATGGTTATTTAATAACTGGGATGGTGTAATTGACATTTTTATACCTTTATTATGTAATAATTAAATGTTCGTGTAAAATTATATCAAACTAATGTTGTTTTAATCAATTTGCATAAATGATTTTGTTTTTCAACTAAAAATTTAGTAACAAGGTGAAAAATCAAAAATATCTTTTATTTAATCTAGTTCTTTTTTAATCTCCCTGGCCAAAAAAAACATCACACCTTTTAAGGGGGGATTATGAAAAAAAGATTTGCGATTGCTATAGCCGTTTTATCTTGTTGCTACGCTTTTCCAGGACACGATCTACCTCTTAGAAGACCTATTCCCATTCCAAAGCCCATACTTTGTCCGGAGAAAGTAGATGTTAAGGTTTTGGGGGTAAATAGACATTCGGTGTTTTTATTTAAGACTGTATTTCGTCTTTTAACCCAGCAAGAGCTGCATGTGGGTAAAAAAAATGAGATTAAAGAGTGTGGAGCGCTTTTTTTAGGAAGAGTAGATGGAAAGCTCAGCTCGTTATACTATAGTGATAGAGGTAAAACTTTGTATTTGTTGGCTGATCCAAGAGACCTTATAGTGCATCAGCGTGATAGCATTCTGTGTGGCATTTCATCTAATCGCAAGGGCTTCTCCAAAAGAGAGCTTGAAAAATTTATTAACCTCAATCCGGATCAGCAAATTTCTTACCTGATACAACATGGTTCCATTAAAAAAAACCTTGAGAAAGTATGCTCTTCTGAGGAGTTAGTTGTTGTAAGAGTTGAAGATCTAATTTGTGAAGATGCGAATAAACAAAATGCTGCTATTTCAAAAATTGCAAGTTTCTTTGAA
>VGMB01000208.1 GCA_016866585.1 Chlamydiota bacterium | reverse complement strand
CAATTAAATTAATTAATAATTAATATTAATTGATAATTAATTTTTTTATTTTAATAATTAAATTAAAGATTTTAATTATGGTTTTATTATGAAAAATGTAAAGGTCTACGAAAATCTGTCAATGTTTGAAATAGTAAGGATTTTATCTACTTTGTCAGAAATTGATACTATTGCTGATATTGAGAAAAACGAGGGGGAAGGAGAGCATCCTATCGCTAAGAAGTGGCTTTCTCAAAATAATATAGAAGAAAATCAAGATCTTGTTAGAAGTGTTTTTCGAGGAGTTCATAATTATTTGGCTTATATAGCCGATAGGGATCCAGCGCAATTTAAAGACCTTCAGATTGCAAGGGGTATCTACTCTTTGATGATGTTTGTAATGGAAGCTGGAGATAAGATTGAGAAGACAACCCCTTTATTCAAGCAGCAACCGCTTCTTGAGACAATATCAGATCTTCCAGAGTACAGAGAACTCCATGAATTTTACATTTCAGCAGTTTCATTAAAACTGCCCCCTCCCGCGGAATTCGAAGACAGGTGGGAAGTTGAGTGGGGTATAAAAAACCAAGATCTTTCTGATATTAAAAGCTTTGCTCTAAGGACCTCAAGAGAGGTTTGTATGGATGGTCAGTTTGAGCTCTTTTACATTTTAAGTGAAAATGGACGACCATTTTACGATTATGATGTGATCAGGCACATGCGTATGCTTTACGACTTTGACAGAGCTTCAAGAAAGATGGAGCTTGATAATTTATTTCATAAGGTTGATATCGTAACCGATAGAGAGTGTCACACTAGATCACTTTCAATAATCAAAAATTGTTATTATTTAATCGATGAGTTTTTTAAAGAGGCCTTTAAGTATAAAGAGAGTGTTTGTGTATCTAATCTGTGCAGCGCTGTCATGGGCTTAATGCTTGCAGCGAATGTAAGAAATTTAAAACAAACATCTACATCAGATAAAACAGCATATGGATATTTCTTAGACTTTCAATTCCATCTTAGAAAGGCTATAGATTCAGATGAATATCAGAAGCTTATTAACTTATCTAATGATAGAAGACCGTTTCAAGCTAATTTGTATTTATTGGTTCATAAGTTGGTCTTTTCTTATTTTACTCATTGTGTAGACCATCGGGAGATGTCTGCAGTTTTAAGAAGACTTGTATCTGAAGGTTTTGTTGATTTGGGACGCAATGAAGACATAAATGGTAGACACTTTTCTTTATATCTTCATGAGGATGAGGCTTTGCGCAGATCACTGGAAAAATATCCAGCTGGTGCGATTCATAAGCTTGCTGAGGTCTTTAGCTATAGACAGAACAATAGAGGATTTGATCCGTTTTCACAGGAGAATATCCCAGAAAAACTATTTCAATTCATGAAAGATGATAAAGAAGTAGGATGTTTACATATGCCATGTCCTGTGAAACAGGAGTTCATACAAAAAGCAGAGATCGTAATGGAATTTCATGCATTTTTAAGATCGTTTACTCTTGCTTCTGTGGATCAAAGGATATTGATCATAAACCTACAAAGTAGAACATCATGGCAAGATTTTGCTCGCTGCATAGCTCTGGAAGAAATGCTCAAATTAGAGGGGAATGCTAGAAAGATCAGTATGCTAGGCTTGCCTAAAAATACGGAGTTTTACCATCAAAGTGAAGGGTATGCAGAGCTTAATGATGCAACAACCTTTATTAAGCAGTTCCATGAGCAAATAGTTTCTCAGGATCATTGTGGGTACTATTTCTCTAGTGATCTAGTTCAGGTGATAACATCAAAGATAGACCAGATCTTGTCTATGGTTCATGAGGTCTGTTTTGATGGTAAACTTAGTCTGGGACGCTATGAAAGAAGGGATTTTATCGAGGTTACCTATTTGTTTATGACATTCATTAGTTTGGGGTATGCAAAAGCTGACTACATAACTTTTATGGACAAATGTTCTCTGGATGCAGGTGCAATTTGTAGCGCTGAGTGGTTAGGTTTTGTTAAGCTTGTTTCTGAGAGCCCGATGACAGATGAAGAAAAAGGTCTCTTTTATTATATAATGCATGCACATGCTTTTATTTTAAGAGAAAGAGCTGCAGATCAGGATTTGACAAGGCGTTCTCTTTTTGCCCTAGTAAGGCTTGAAAAAGCTATTATGGAAAAAAATGAACTATTCAAACAGCGCTGTAGCCAAATAGGCTTTTGTAATATAAAGATGTAAAAAGCTAATTTAAGCTCAAGTCCTCAGGTATCATCGACAGGGTGGCATTTTTGCCGCCCATGTCTTTTAGTATGGTTTGCCATATTTTATCGACAGGGGTATCAAATACATATTTTGCTGATCCTGGATGAATAATCCATGCGCCGGAGTAGTATTCTCTTTCCAACTGTCCAGGTCCCCAGCCAATATAGCCAAAACAAAGCCGTATAGAAGGTCCGCTCGAGTCAGATACTGCTTCTTGAAGAAACTGTACGTCACCGCCAAGATACACTCCATCACAGATTTTTAGTGTTTGCTCGGACATCTTATCGCTTGAGTGCAACAGCATCATCTGGCCAGGTTGAATCGGGCCTCCAGACCTGATTGCGACGTTGGGGTTAGTCAGGTTTTTAATGTTGATGATTTCTTCAGGGAGATCTACATCGAGCATCTTATTAATAATAATACCAAAAGATCCTGTCGCTGAATGCTCGCACAGAAGTACTACGCTGCGAAAGTATACTCCTTCAAGATCGGGGGTCGCTATGAGAAACGTCCCTTTATTTAGACTTGTATAGGTGTGACTTTCCATTACTTAGAACCTTTTGTAGTTTGTTGCGTGGAGTTTAATTGCTCGTTGTAAAGTTTTAGATTGTCAGATAGTTCGTCTACATCTTTCAAAAGCTGAGCAAAATCATCTTTGAAACCTTGGTTGTTTAAGATGTTTTCCTTGTTAGGGCTTGATTCAGCTTTTTGTATAAGCATGGATAGTCTGGACATGGCCATATTAACACTGTCTACCTCTTTTTCGAAGTATACGCGGAAGGCTGTAGGAGATTCTAAAGAGGTCATTAGGTTCACTCTTTGTAATCTTTCTCTTTGCCATGATTTGTTGAGGTGGAACAGCACACCATAGTGGTTTACATCGTTCATGAGAGTGTCCATTTTGCTTAGTATTGCTGTTGCTCGAAGGTACATATCATCATTTTTAATGAGTTTGCCAAGGGTGCCTTTACCTGTAGCAAGGTCATCTGTTATGATGTCTAAATTTTCGCTTGTCGAGGCAAGATGTTTTGTCATTGTATTAACGTTTGCAAATACTCCATTTTCTTCAAAATCGGTAACGACTTTTTGCACGCTATCACAAAGTCCTTTGAATGAGTTAATGCTCTGATGTACATCGTTAATAACGCCTAGGCGATTGAAGTCGCCGACGGCGATGTCGATCTGTTTCATGGCATCCCTAAATGATACGACAGCCTGTGCTATGTTGTCTGAGTTTTTTTGTAGCCAATCGTTGAGATATTCGAAGCTTATGCCGGCTTTATCAGCAAGGGAAGATATCTGGTTAAATGCGCTTTCA
>VGMB01000207.1 GCA_016866585.1 Chlamydiota bacterium | reverse complement strand
TTTGGATATGTTTTGGATTATCGCTTTACTGGCTCTGCAATGGGGGCTGGAACCTATGAGTAATGGTGAAATCAAGACTCCTACTAATGTCATCCCAAAAATCAGAGCTGCTGAAAAGCAGGAAATGGAATGGATAAACAATTGCTATGATCAAGTCGAATTCATCCATTCGCATTTTGAAAATGAGGTGATTGCAATTGCTGAATTCAATGGAGAAAAGGCGGGATTAGGCAGATTGGTTAAAGTGGATGAGAATAATCTTGAGCTTGGTGGGATGTATGTTTTTGAGTCCTTTCGGGGAAAAGGGATAGCCAAGGAGATTGTGAATTTTTTATTGGCTCACGTGAATCCATCTCAAACGATATATTGCATTCCTTTTGAGCATCTTCTTCATTTTTACAAACAGTGTGGCTTTACAAACTGCTCCAATTTTGAGTCGGTCCCTTTAAAAGTTTTAGAGAAATATAGCTGGTGCCAGGAGAAATATGCGCATCCAACTGCTCTGTTAGTCTTCTTTGTACTGGACAAAAAATAATTTTATGCATTGCAAGTCATTGATTGTGAACATGTAAAACACGATAATAGCCGCCTAAATTCTTTCAGGCCCATGTCCCCAAAAATTGCCCTCCGTATCCAGTTCAGTCCTTCTCTAAATAAACTCCTGGCCTTTCTCCCGTGGGCTTTGATCTCTATGGGAGCCTCCTGGGCCTTGATGTCTCCAGTTCGATAAGCCCAGCAAAACCCGATGACCAATACAAACAACAGCCTCTCGATCTTATCTGCGTCTACCATGTGAGTGTCTTCCATCCGGAACCCCCGCCCTTTTAGACACCCGAACAGGGTTTCGATTTCCCAGCGTCTGCGATACCGGTGACTTTCAGCGTAGTTGTCGCTTAAATTAATTTTATACGGCCGCCCGAAATTCTAAGCAAGAGCTTTTACCTTTTTCAGGATTTAAATGCACTTCGCAATCTTTTTTCCAATTTCTTATCCCTCTTGACCAGCGATGAGGGTTCCTTTTTTTGGCTTCTTCATAGACTTGCATACGCTTTTGCAAGATCTTACCATCTTTTCCTAAATGTCTTTGATTTGGTGTCACAAATTTTATTCCACTATGTAAATGTTGATTGTTGTACCAACTGACAAAGTTAGCTACCCACTCTCTAGCTTCTAGTACACTCTCAAAAGGTTTAAAGGGATAGATCGGATGGTACTTTAGCGTTCTAAACAAGGACTCTGAGTAAGGATTGTCATTGCTAATACCAGGCCTACTAAATGATGGTACTACTCCAAGCCTTTGCAGTGTTGATAGCATCATCGCTCCTTTCATTGGGCTTCCATTATCAGAGTGTAATATAACCTTGTCTTTTTTAATTTTTTCCTTCCTACAGACATCTTCTAAAATGTCAGAGGCATACTCGCTACATTCTTTTTCATACACCTGATATCCGACTATTTTTCAACTGTAGATATCCATAAAGAGATATAGATAAAAATATTTCCCTTTTATGGATGACATAAGATAGGTAATGTCCCAACTAAACACTTGATTTGGTTGTGTTGCTACTACAGGTTTAGGTCTTTCCACAGCTCTTGGGGAGGCTGCACTCCTATGTTTTAACTGATTTTCCCTTCGAAGAAGGCGATACATCTTAGACTCCGAAGCCACATAGGTTCCTCTGTCAGCTAGCATAGGAACGATCTTAGCTGGTGTAGCATCAGCATACTGCGGCTCATTCACTATTTGCAGAATTTCCCTTTCTTCCTCAGTGGACAGTTTGTTGTGGGGTGCTATTTTGCGCTTGATTCTCTTGTCCATATGATTTGGATCATTACCCCAACGCTCTATGGTTCGCTTAGATATTTCTAATGCGCTGCAACAGGCCTGCAGTTTAGCTCCTGCTTTGCAGGACTCTTCTATGATTAAAAGAATATGCTGACGATCACAACGTGAGGTTAGTTGCCCTCTTTTGCATCCCAGTAATCGTCGGCTTTTTTTTTAAGTATGAGCAGAGCTGCAGCTTCAGCAAGAGCTTTTTCTTTACGATGAAGTTCTTTTGATAGTGTTTTGATTTCTTCTTTAAGAATTTTATTTTCTACTCTAGCTTCAGCATCATGCTTTTTGCTTGATCCTTCGCGAAATTCTTTTTTCCATGACTGTAGATGATGAGGGAATATTCCTTTCTTTCTGCAATACTCTGCAACAGCCTCCTCTTAAAAGGAAGCTGTTTCTATATTGCATCGAATTTTTCCTGCAATGACCACTGACAAGGCTTTTTTTCAGTCGCCCCCTCTCCCGAGAGGGGGGCTGTTTTCTCTCTTTTCTTCATAGCTTCTACCCATCCATACAATGTTGATTTTGGAAGGCCAAGAGTATTAGCTACTTCAGTAAAATTCGATCCCGGGCTACGAGATAAAGCCTTCTTAACAGCCTCTATTTTTAAGGTTTTTGTGTATCTTGTCTGCATTTTAAAATCCTTTTTTGTTTTTTAAAAAATGCGACAACTACGCTGACACAGGGGGCTTTTGCAAAAGCTGGTAAAGTTGCAGGAATTTCATTTAAAGTTTCTCCGCATGTCTTGAGGGCATCAGCAGTCACTTATCTCAAACAGCAAGGCTTCCAGCACAGCGATATCATGCGTGTAACGGGACATGCGACATCTGAAATGGTTTATGCCTACGACAAGTCATCCCGTGCGGAAAATGCGAGTAAGAAAGTAAATTTGATTTCATGAAAGATATTGCCAGTTTTACTCTAAGAGCTGACCAAAATCGATAACTTTATCAAAATATCTTTCATCTAAAACACTTTCATCTACTCCATTCACATGAATGAGTACCGGTCTAATAGAAAAATTTCTAGGATATTTCAGATTTTTTCTTTTTTCTTCCATTTCTTCAATAATCTTAATACCTATTGGTTTCTTAGAAAATTTGATTTCACATAAATACAAATTATGAAATCGAGTTTGAATCATATAATCGATTTGGCAGCCAGCTTGCTTGGTCGTATGACTTTGAAAAAATGGGCCTTCCATCACGATTTCTTCTTGGGAAATTCCTAGTATCTTCCAGAGAGTTTTTCTGTTATGGACTACTAGATTTTCAAACTGCAACCCCATGATGCCTTCCCATCCTGGTAGTTGAGTTATTAAAGTGGAAAATCCGTCTTTTTCTATCTGAGAACGGTTTGGAGCTATATATTTTAAATAAAATCGCAAATAATTATCGCTTAAACGATACCGGCTGAATTTCCCCTCTTTCTGGCGTTTTAGATCCCATGTGAAATCTCTTTTTACAAAACCCGCCTTCACTAATTCATCCAGATGTTTGCTGAATATCCCTCCTAAGCTTTTCCCTAATTCTTTGCAGATTTGCACAAGTTCTTTTGGACCGTTTGCCAGGCACAGGACAATCTCCTTATGTCTAGCTTTAGTACGAGAAAAAAGGTCCGAGAATATCTCATCAAATTCTCTTACAAGCAATCCCCCTTTAGTAAAACAGAGCTCTTGGATGTTTTTCTCTGCAGGAAGATTTGGTTTAATTTGTTCCAAATA
>VGMB01000206.1 GCA_016866585.1 Chlamydiota bacterium | reverse complement strand
TCGTTCATGGGAAATTTATACGTCAATAGAAGGCGTTTACTATCCATTGTTTCGGTTTTTGCAAGAGTACCTCTTTTTTCCATTCCAAGGCTCATGATCGCTCCTAAGAATTCAGATGGGATCATAATATGACACTTTACCCACGGCTCTTGGATGCTTTCTATGTGTGTGGGATCAGGGAAGTGGGCAACGTTATCGATACTTAGCTCTTCACCAGTTCTTAGTTGAAATTTATAAACTACACTTGGTGCAGTTGTTATGATGTCTAGATCGAATTCTCTTTGCAGTCTTTCGAATACAATTTCAAGATGCAGTAATCCTAAAAATCCACATCGGAATCCAAATCCAAGCGCCAAGCTGCTTTCTTGCTCTACATGAAGTGCTGAGTCATTCAGTTGTAGTTTAATTAACGCATCTCTAACTGTTTCAAAATCAGAAGAGTCTACTGGATAGATTCCTGCAAATACAACCGGAGTGATAACTTTAAATCCTGGTAATGGTTCAGTTGCTGCTTGAACCGTACTTGTTATTGTATCCCCAACTTTGATGTCGTGTGTATTTTTTATATTCGCTAAAAGATATCCTACTTCCCCTGGGCGCAGAACTTCAACTGCCTTTTCATTAGGAGAGAAAACTCCAACTTCGAGGACATCGAAGATTTTTCCTGTAGCCATCATTTTAATTTGAGTTTTTTTTCTAATTTCCCCGCTGACGATACGAACATATACCATAACACCTCTGTAGGTGTCGTAGTGAGAGTCAAAAACTAAAGCTCTTAAGGTGTCGTCTAGGGGATCTTTAGGTGAGGGAACTTGTACTAAGATATTCTCTAAGATGTCTTTTATTCCAATACCGGTTTTAGCGGAACATAGAACTGCGTTCGATGTATCAATTCCTATAACATCTTCTATTTGTTGTTTTACATTTTCAACATCAGCAGCTGGTAGATCTATTTTATTTATAACAGGAACTATTTCTAATCCTCTATCAACTGCAAGGTGAACATTCGCTAAGCTTTGAGCTTGCACGCCTTGTACGGCATCGACTACCAATAGTGCTCCTTCGCAAGCAGATAAAGATCTAGATACTTCGTAAGTGAAGTCTACGTGCCCCGGAGTGTCGATGAAGTTAATCTGATAGGTGTGTCCATCATCGGCTTTATAATGCATAGTCACAGGATGCGCCTTGATTGTTATTCCTCGTTCTCTTTCAAGGTCCATAGCATCAAGCACCTGCTCTTGCATATCTCTAGAAGCTATTGTTTGAGTGATTTCTAAAAGCCTGTCAGCAATCGTCGATTTTCCGTGGTCTATATGGGCTATAATAGAGAAGTTTCTTATATATTTACGATCGTAGTTGAACATGGTAATCCTTAAAGTTGATCTAAGAATCTACTAAAATCCCTTTTAGAATTCAAGAATGCTTATGATGATCTATAGAATTTATTTATAAACTGTTTGTTTTATTTTTTTTTATTAAACTGCTATAATTTTCGATGTATTAATAAAAAAGAGTTTGAAAATTGGTAAGTTTAGATATTTCTCGAGTGTTTTGTTCGTTAGATATGAAAAAAAATTTAAACCTAGATAGAATGTCAACTCAGCAAAGAAAAGTTTATAATTTAGCTGTGAACAAGGTTATTCCTGCGATTGCTGCAGGCTTTTTGATTGCAGGAACCTTGTCAGTATTTTTTATTTCCCCTTGGTTTGGTCTTAGTCTGGTTCCTTTGTTTGTTATTATGACATGCAGTCATAATTGTGCCATCGGAAATCAAGAATCTATTCAATTTATTGATAATCAACCTATTGGCATTCAAAATCCAGGAAATCAATGCTGGTCTAATTCTGTTGTACAGTTGCTCATGAATAATCAATCTATTCGACAAAGATCTGAGAGATTAGCCCCCTTAAGAGCTGTTTTTGACAGTTACAGGACAGATGAACAAGCTCGAAACCCGGTTTCACAGCGTCTTGATGGAACTGAACTAATGAGAATTCTTGCTGATTTAACAAACGGAGATCAAATAAGCTATGATTTTAGGCAGGAAGATCCATCTACTGCATTCGAATTACTTTTAGGAAGCACTACTGGAAATCCTTACCAATTTTTACAGCAGCAAGTTGATGGAAGAAGAACTGTCCAAATTAGAGAACCATTTACTAGTTTAGACCTTGTAGACGGTATGAATTTTTATCAAAGTTTTGATTCTGCTTTTGATTCCTTAGATGAATACAATCAAAGAATAACAATAAAATTTATCAATGCTCCAGATACATTAATGATTAAATCAAAGCGTTTTAAATATGAACAATCACATGAAGGGCTAATCCCTGTTAAGATAAATAGACCTCTCGATATCCCTTTAGAATTAGTTCTTAACAATGCTAAAACTCTTGATGGAGCTGCAAGAACATACGAATGTTCTGGTTTCATAGTTCACCGTGGAGATTCGGTTGAATCTGGTCACTACATCTCTTATGTTAAAAAGAGCGGAGTTTGGTGGTGCTGTAATGATGATTATATTCGAAGGGTCAACTTAAGCGAAGTATTACAGGCTAAGAAACACTCCTACATAGCAACTTACGCCAAAAAATAAAATTGGTAAAACCAAACTCTATAATTTTAGATTTTTTTATCATTAGAAGGCCTCTTTAATTTAATGAGGCCTTCTAGTTTTAGAATAATTTTTTTGATAGTAATTAAGGTTTTTTTGCTTTGCAATTGCAAGGAAGTTCTTTAAATTCACAGCTCCTGTATGTAGGATTTACCATAATATTCATGTTTTTCGTTAGGTCAAAGCTTCCAGGGCAATCACCGCAGGGACCACCTGTATATGTAGCCCATTTAACTGTCAAATTTGTTTTACCTTCAATTGCAGAGGCGGAAGGATTTGTATTAGCATTATAAACCTTGTTGGAATTAGGAGCTATATAGTCAGAAATGAAACTATTACCGTCAGCGTCTGTGATGGTTATAATGATTCCCAATCCAGTGGCAGTATCTGTGTCTGAGGTTTGTAAAGTATAGTTTTTAACAATCGGTTTCGGTGTTGGAGGCGTTTCGCATTGGTTGTTGATAACGCAATCCTTAAGTCCGTATGCAAATGTTCCGGGAACGTGCGTTGGATCTGAATAATCTTAAGGATCATAATCAACCTTCAATGACCATCCCATCACTCCGCCGTATTGATCATCACTGTTTATCTTTTTTAGTTCAGGAAGCATTTTAGCCGTTACTTCTTGTGTGGTGTATGTTGATCCTGAGCTAGGATGGTAAATGCTTACACCACCTGCAGCTGCAGCTGAAGTGGGTTGGCCTGTTACAATTTTTGTATTACTTGGAACTTGGGATTTGATGATGGGGTAGATCGATGAAATATAGCTTATATCATTTTGTGGAGGTGTATTGTATTCTTGCAGAAATAAATAATCGAATAAACCAGCATCTATTGCTGCTTGATAATCTTGATTGTCTGCAGTAGTAACTAATTTTCCATTATTGATTTGAGGAGCCGCTGTAATTAGAATCGTAGTGTCAATTTGTTTGATATTATGAAGTAAAT
>VGMB01000205.1 GCA_016866585.1 Chlamydiota bacterium | reverse complement strand
TTTAGTAACAAAGAGGTGTCATTTGCATATAAAAAATGGCCTCTGAGCAGCATTTGCTATGCTAAGTTAGAAAACTTATCAATAGACTCTTACGTACTGAGTTTCTGAGCAAGGCTTCGTGCCATTTTTTTGAAGATGAAAAAATGAAAGGGGAGCATTGCATACCAGTATGCCCTGCCAAAAAGTCCTTTAGGCCTAAATATCGCATTCTGAAGCAGGTTATCACCTTCTATCTTAAACTCTAGCCACGCTTCACCAGGTAGTTTCATCTCGGCATAAAGTATCAAATGGCCACTTTCTCTGTCAGCTTTTACCACGCGCCAAAAGTCTATAGAGTCTCCAACCTCAATTTCTGTTGGGTGTCTTCTTCCTCTATTAAGACCAGTTCCTCCCACAAACTTATCAAACAGCCCCCTAAGTTTCCATGCCCAGTTAAGCCCATACCATCCATTTTTTCCCCCTATGCTCCACACACGAGAGATAACTTCTTCTCTGGGAAGGGAGATAGGCATCACTTGCTTGTCTTTCAAGCATCCCTCCTGAGGAACTTCTATGTATTTATTGATATCAGGACTATTTGCATCTATCAGCCATGAGTCCATCCATGTCGACATGACTTCGTTTTGCGAGATTTTTAAAAAAGCTCTCTTTAATGATTCTTCATAGCTTATGCAGTTGTGGGGCAGTACTTCTTGTATTGACGTGTTTACGCAGCAGCTATCATATTTCATACTGTCGACCAGGTAAGAACATAAGGTATAACGGACCGATGTTATGAATACTAGCCAATAGCTGGAGAGTTTCGGTGTCATAAAAGAGACGTTCAGTATATATCGTTTAAGCTTGCGGAAGCTGGCATACCTTAGCAGAACTTCCTTAAAGGTCATCACTTCAGGGCCGCCTATGTCGTAGATCTTGCCGTACATCTCTGTTTTTAATGCTGCATGGGACAGGTAATAGAGGACGTCAAAGATAGCTATAGGCTGGCAGTGGCTCTCTACCCACCTTGGCGCTACCATAAAGGGGAGCTTTTCAACTAGATCTCGGATTATTTCAAATGAGGCACTACCGGCGCCTATTATGATGCTTGCACGTAATACGGTAAGAGAAGCTTTAGTTTTTTTTAATACGCTTTCAACATTTAGCCTAGATTGAAGGTGTTCTGACAGCTCACCTTGTTTGTTTACTATACCACCAAGATAAATAATCTGTTTGCAATTAGTCTTATCCAAAGCATCAATAAAGTTCTGGGCAGTATTACCTTCTACTTGAAGAAGATTGTTAATATTTTCAGCCATAGAATGTATCAGGTAATAGGCAACGTCGATGTCGTTGGGAAAGGGATCCATCGTCGAGGGATCTTTTAAATCTCCCCACAGTACATGGAGATTAGGGTGTTTCAATGAGCCAAGACCCACTCCTCGTATTCTGGATAGAGCATATACTTCATGACCATCTTCCAGAAGTTGATAGATTAATCTTTTTCCAATAAAACCTGTAGATCCTGTGACTAGAATTTTGCTCATGATAAACGCTCTAAAAATTTATTTGCCTTATTAAGTAACTCTTTATCATTTTTTTTATTTTTTGCCATAGAGCAAAGCATATTTAGTCTTGGTTGCTTTTCAAAAAAATGGAGATGTTTGATCATGAAGCGCCAAAAGAGGCCATCCCAAATCTCGCACCATTCACCTTTAGGGTAGTTGCTCATTTTAAGTATGTAGTTGGATCCGCTGATGTAGGGCTTTGTGGTCATCAGCCCTCCATCTGCATATTGGCTCATGCCGTATACGTTGGGAACCATAACCCAGTCGTAAGAATCTATAAACATCTCCATAAACCATTTATAGATGTCATCAGGATCTATTTCACATAACAGAAAAAAGTTACCAAGTACCATAAGCCTTTCAATATGATGGCTGTAGGCTGTGTCATTTAGCTTTTTTATCGTATCATCAATCGGAGGTATTCCGGATGTCCCATCGTAGAAGCACTCAGGCATTTTTGTCTTATGCTTAAAGTAGTTTGAGTTTCTCTGTTTTGTGCCTGAGACATGATACACGCCACGTATAAATTCTCTCCACCCTATTACCTGACGCAGGAATCCTTCAAGCGAGTTCATAGATGTCTTGTGGTGCGCGGCGAACTCAAGTGTCCGATTTACGATTGTGTCCGGTGTTATAAGTCCTGAATTTAACAATGGAGATAACACAGAATGAAAGAGCACTGGTTCATCTGTATGAATTGCATCTTCATAGTCGCCAAACGATTTTAGCTTATTGGCTAGGAAGTCTTCTAGAGCGCGTCTAGCTTCAGAGTGGGAGGTGGGGTAGTGGAAATTTTCTATGTTTCCGGGATGATTGTCAAAATGGTCTTCTACATATTCGACAGCTTCGTCATGTTCTTTCGGCTTAACTAGCCTCATGGGTTGTGGAAACTCAAGATCTTTAGGTGTTTTTTTCCTATTTTCTGTATCAAAGCTCCACTTACCTCCAACCGGCTTTAAGTTGTCGTCCACAAGGATGTTTAGCATTTTTCTTTGCTCGATATAAAAAGAGTGAAAGAAGAACTCTGACTTTCCTCGGAAGATATCTTTGAAATCGATGATCCCACTTAAAAATCCTGGTGATGGATGGACTTTTAGCGATATATGCAGCCCAGCAAGAAGATGTTTTATTCTTTTTTCTAAAATATAGTCATCAAACTCAACCACTTCACAATGGGTTACTGCTTTCTTTTTTAAAAAGTTCTCTAGATAAGTTTTATCATCAATAAGGTCTTTGGCCTCAAGGTAGGCTACATCATATCCTTTATCTTGCAGATGATGAAAGAATCGTTTCATGGATATTCTATGAAACATAAGCTTTTTTTTATGGAATTTGGCCTTGTATGTAGAGTCGTAAAAAAATAGAGGATCTTCTATAAAACACAAAAGGTTGTCTTTGGATAAGCCTGGATGTTTTTCAAAAAGATGGTGTGGAAATATAAGTGTTGCTGTTTTCATAGGCTCTCTGTGTGTCTTTAGATTATAATTTGCTCAACCTGTCCATAAGGAGGGCGTCTACTATTGCAATAGATGCCATCGCCTCTACCACGCTAACTGCTCGTATGGCAAGGCATGGATCATGGCGGCTGTTTTCTGGTAGTGTAAGGTTGCAGGATGTTTTATCTGTCGATATCGATGGCTGAGGTTTTTTTATACTAGAGGTTGGTTTCATACCCACCCTAAAAATGATAGGCATACCATTAGATATACCTCCAAGGGTGCCCCCTGCATGGTTGCTCGATGTTAGGATATTACCTTCATCATTAATACAAAATATATCATTGTGGGTTGATCCTAGCATCTGGGTGCATAAAAATCCTGATCCGAATTCCACTCCTTTACATGCTGGGATGGATACCATGGCTTTGGCTATGTTTGCCGATAGTTTCTCATATACAGGATCGCCAAGGCCTACGGGGACATTCATATATCTGCATTCTATGACAGCTCCAAGAGAGTCTCCACTTGTCATGGCAGCCTTTAATGCCTCTTCCATTTGGTTGCTTGCATGAGTGTCAGGGCAATAGACGGGACTTTTTTTTATCTGCTCTTCAGATATTGGATCTGTTATGTCTGCTGAGATACCACCTA
>VGMB01000204.1 GCA_016866585.1 Chlamydiota bacterium | reverse complement strand
GCTAAAATTGAATCTGAGTTACAAAAAGATCCCGATTATGATTACCACACCCCTCTAGCAGAGCTTAAGGAATCAGGGCTTAACACACTGCACAGAGACTTAACTCGTACTGAAGCTGGCATCTCCTCACGAAGACTTGTGATCAATGGTAAAAATTATGGTGCTGTAATAGAAGGCAGCTCTTACGAAGATACAGAAGAACTTGGGCATGCACAATCGAACGAAATTTATGAAATAATTAAAGACTTTTACGTGAAAGCAAAACCAGAATATAGTCAAAGAGAAAACGAAATAGCACTTGAAAAAGCCATTCTTCTTACAATCGATGAATTGCATCAAGGAGCTATGGCACCTCTTATGTCAGCACTATATAAAGAATTCAACGGCAAAGGTGCGATGATTGGTGGATGCAACGACTTTTATGAAATCGATCTTAGGATAGATCCATACGACGTTCATGATGATGGACGAGTCGGCACAATGCATATGAAAAGGATGCTGATCATGGAAATCGTTGATGAGGGAATTCTTTATGAACGACAATCAAGATCAATTCCTTTAAAAAAACAGCCTAGACTATCGTTTCTAGAGAATATAGACCTAACAAGGGATGACAGTAACGAGTACACAGTGAACGACCTTGGACTTAAGAAGTTTATGGATCCCAAACTTCAAGGTTACGCAAAAGTTGTTGCTTTTACTGAAAATGATGCTTCTATAGATGGTCCATTATATGTAAGAACATCTGTCGAGCAGGTGTATTAGTTTAAAAAAAATAATTTACTGTGTAGAAAAAAAGAATCATCCTTCGTATGGTATGCAATATGGACTAACTACATCATAATGCATACTATATGGAAATTACAAAAAAGAAAAAATTCTGTCTTTTATTAGTCGTAGGCCTAGCCGCTGGATTAGGATTCCTTCATATAAACCACGAAAAAAAGACTAACCCTACCGCACACAAACTAGTAGGCCTATTTCCTCAAACACCTGAGGAAGTTGACATCTACGTAAAAGAAACATGTCACATACTCGATGAACAAGCGAATACTTTCACTTCCGTGCGCTTTGATGATAGAAATTTTGAAAATACTGTGGGCAAGTGGGATGAAATCGGTAAAATGCTTACCGAAAGAATGATCATATTAAAAAGTTTATCTATATCAGGGGCTTCACAAGAGACTATCGATGCAGGTGAAAATGGATTTGCCGTCATAAAGGATTACCTCTTTGAAAAACTTTCCACTAATCCAAGTATCCCATTTGCAGTCATCTCCTTTTTAGAAAAAACAGAATCAAACATTGAATTCACTCCGTATGAGTGGAACTATATCAACCAATTAGCACAAACACTAAATAGTGGGTGGTTTCCTCTATTATATCAGCGAAAAATTGATGCAATGAAAGCGCGAATATCAATAATGCCAAGACAGGACTATAAATATAAATGCGGGGAAGCAATAGAAAAGAAATTAGAGGTAAACAAACCCTCCTTTAGCCTTTTAAACTTCAACGTTTGTTTTCTTCCTGGGAAGCTTCCTCTTTTATATGGAGGAATGCTTCCATGGAATGAACGTGTAGAAAAAGTAGCACAAAAAATAAAACACCTTGACGCAGATATCGTCTGTCTTCAAGAGGTTTTTGAAGAAAAATCTGCAGAGGCTCTTTTTGATTTATTAAAAGGAAAGTACGCCCATTTTTACCTTCATGTGGGCCCAAGGACTTTCGGATTTACTGAAGGTAGTGCTGGGCTGAATAGCGGGCTTTTTATAGCAAGCAAACTCAGGATTGATAACCCCGAGTACATCCCCTTTGAAAAGAGCGGGATTCATGTGAAAAGAGGTTTTTTTAATTTCTCTTTATCAACCGATGAAGGGGAATTTATGCATATATACACAACCCATTTAGAAGCATTCAATGAATTTCCAGGTCCTGAGCTACGTAAACAACAGCTAGAGCAGATTTTAAATAGAATGAAAGAAAACATCCTAAAAAATAATAAAAAGATAGGTATTGTTTTATGCGGGGATCTCAACATCCCATTAAAATCTAATGAGCCTGCAGAGTTTTTACTTAGTGAACACTTTATCGACAGTTATAACAAGATTAACAGCAAAGTCACACTTGAAAATAGGACCTGCCTAGATTTTTCAAATATAATTTGGAAAGCAAAACTTGATCTAAACAAGTATGCACTTGTTCCAGAGATACTAGATTACGCTGTGCTACTCAAGAGCCATCCTGAGCTACAAGGATTCGATAATGGAAACTTTTCGATATACACAGCTGTAATCCCCATGAATGATGAAAAAAAACCCTTAGAAGCACTGTCTGATCATCATGCTGAAATTTCTCTAATTCAGATTGAAAAATAAATTACAGTAACAACTAATTTACCATGTAAGGATCATCGATTGTTGCTGATGCATGGTTTAACATATTTTCGTAAGCGTATATATAGCTTTTGAAGCTGAACTAATAGAATTTGATGACGAAGATGAGTATGTTCATTTACTTACAAATCATTTTAAAGATGTGTCTAGTGTTTTTTAATTGAAAAAATGATCCCCATAGTTGTAAATGACATCATAAGAACGCTGTAGCATCTTACATACTACAGCATTGCAATAAGAACCTATCACGCTAAAAACCGTAACGCAACTGCCCACCATAGTTTGTATTATTATAATTTGATCCATATTGTCCGTTATAATACAGGTCAAAGCTCATAAAATTATTAAACACAGAGCCTGACAGCATAATGCCTGGTGATACAAGGCTACGATCAGGGAAGTACCCTGTAACAGTAAAATCACATAAGCTGTCGTTTAAAGATGCTTGATAAGTCTTTCCTTTCACTCTCAATTCCCTTACCCAAGAAATTTTAGGACTGATACTAATTAGATGTGTTTGGAAGCTAAAGCACTTTGAAAATTGTAAACCTAGCTCGTTTCTCAACATAATCGCATTACTCTTGGAGACATGCAGGTTAAAAGCTCCAGCTCCCTTTTCTGAATAAGCGCCTTCGGTTTGGCATATGTAATCAAAAGCATCAAAGGGTCTAATAGTAAATCCTTTTATCTGGAAATTAAGTCCCGTATCTAAGTGTGAAGTTAACTGAGCTCCGCCATTATGGTGTTTGGCAACAATAATCCGATCTGCAGCCAACAAAGTTCTGTTTCCACTGAAATGACTCCAACCACCAAGTATTGAAAGATTGCCATAAAAAAGTTTCCCTAAAGCAGAAGCATATAACCCTCCATAAACTGTATCTATCGTCCCTTTTCCACGATGTTTATTCCAGTCTGTAGTCGATCCACTATACCCGCTAAGAACTCCTAAATAAAAAGAAGATAGTCTTGCATCAAATCCTATAACAGCAGCTCCAGTATGAGTATCATACCCTATCTGCTGGGATCCTTGAAACGATACATTCTTTTGCTGCAAAAAATCACCAAATCCGTCTATCCACAAATGAAAATCTTTTTCAGACGAATTGCAAAGTCTTTTATTAAGCACATCTTCGAATCTATAGCCTAATGACTGACCAATCTGGATAGCATTATTTTCTTGGGAAAGAGTGAGCCCTTTAAAAATAGCGGGCTGCATAGTGTCTAATAAAGTAGAGATCTCACTTTGAGAA
>VGMB01000203.1 GCA_016866585.1 Chlamydiota bacterium | reverse complement strand
TTTGTGTAATTTATGGAGATCTATGCCAGGATCGTCTAGTAAAAAGTTCACTACTTGACCTCTGGCATGCACGCCAGCATCGGTTCTGCTTGCTGCTTGTAGGCTGTGTCTTTTTCTTAGTATCTGGTAGAGACCCTCCTCTAGAGCCTGTTCAATGCTTGGACCGTAGGATGTCTTTTGCCATCCCAGGTAATTAGTGCCGTCATAGGTTATGATCATTTTGATATTTCGCATAGGGCTCTTACTTTACAAGGTTTTGGCATGATGGCTGTACAAAACACTGTATACCTTCTAAAAACATCTGTGTTGCCATTAAGGTAAGAATCAATCCCATCAGTCTCTCACAGGCGATGAGTCCGCGGTCTCCTAGGAGCTTGTGTAGCTTGCTAGAACCAAGTAGGATCAATGTTGTCGGGCACCAAGAAACGAGGATCGAAAAGACTAGGGTTCCAATGGATACTTTATGAGAATAAATGATAACAGCCGCAAGACATGCCGGTCCAGCGATAAGAGGTATTGCTAAAGGAACTACAAAGGGATCTTTTGTCTCCGGTTTTTGAGACTGGATTGTCTCACTCGGAAAAATCATTTTTAGTGCAATAAGGAAAAGGATTATTCCTCCTGATACAAGAATCGTATATTGCTTGATTTTAAGAAAGTCAAGCAGCGCCTCGCCAGCTAAAGCAAAGAGTATAATCACACCTAAAGCTATAGTTAGCTCCCTAAAAATGATCTTCCTTTGTTTCTTTTCAGAAAATCCCTTTAAGATAGCCACAAATAATGGTATGTTACCAGGAGCATCCATGAGTAAAAAAAGTGTAAATGCTATAGATAAAATTTCGATCATTGCGTCCTCTTTATTTTAATATGAGAGCCTTTTCTACTTGGTATAATAGAAGCCCTTTTTATTTTGTAAAGATGAATTACACATCTCCTTGATTTTCCTCTCCAATAAGCTGGAAATCCATATGTAAGTGCCAGTCAATCTGAGATTCTGTAGAGATAGATGTCTTATATTCTTCTGAATCTATTTTACCAGGTATAGAAAACTTTGCTTTACATTTGACTTCAGCACAGTCTTTGCCTAGGTCGGAGTCTCTAGCTATGAATGTTATGTTATCGATAAGGAAAGTGTAATTGCTATCGTTTATTTCTAAAGATACTGAATATTCATTTTCCGGTCCGGATAGCTTTAAGCCATAGCACATCATTGATAATTGTTCTTTTATCGTATATATTATGTTAGAAAATATAGAAGGATCTATTTCATTTTGTCCGATTGCTTGAAGTGTAGCTGTCTCCGTGCTTGTGAGATCATGATCAAATTGCATTACGTTGGTTTTATCTTTATAAAGATGGATTTTTTGTAATATAAGAGCCCTCGTCTGGTGCATCTCTATTTCGGGCTTGTAAAACTCTATCTTCGCAGGAAGCCCCCCAAACTGATGCTCGTAGATCGATTTGATGCGAGGGTGGAGGTTGTTTTCATTCATCTTATGAATAAATGATGCAAATGAGTCTATCCATTCAGCGCGCTCTTCAATAATAGCTTGCGTTTTAGCCATATAGGCAGGCCATGCTGCAGAAAGGCGAATATCAAGGCAGTTCTCTTCAAGAGTTTGATGCAAGAAACTGTTCCAGATTAGATCGCTTACAAGGTGTGCAGCACCTCTATCGATGGCATCTTTACAGCTGTTATTATAATAGTCGATAGATAGATTGCTAATAAGCTGAGATCGCAGCATCGTACAAAAAAGCATCATTAGCGCTTTTTTGCTTTCATTCGAAAGTATCTCTGCCTCTGATAGGCTTTTCTTTTTAGGAGACAAAGAGTTGATCGTCGTTGTAAAAAATGAATTGCTTGGTATTTCTTCTGAGTCAGCCGGTTTTGTTGCTTGTGATATTAGGGGATCATAAATTATATGAACCATATCATACGCTAGATTAAGAATTTCTTGGTATTTCTCGGATACTTCTTGGGATAGTTTCCGTGAGCCAAAAAGAAATTCATTGCTGTCAAGAAGGGGAAATTCAATAGAATTTTCAATGTCATTTTGTATCGCATGCTTATATAACACAAGAGACTCAAAATTATGTACTTTACTTAGGCGGCCGTCCATGGGCATTCTCATCACATGGAAGGTGCCTTTATATTCTGCTGTAAGTGCAAGAAGGGATTGAATCCTTTTCTTATCTACAGCGTTTTTTGGGTTTAAAAGACATGTGTATAAAACGGATTCGTTGTTTTCTTTGCAGTATGTTAAAAAGGCCCTATACTCCTCGGAGATCAAAATCTGATTCTCTTTGGCCGAAGGTACTTCTGTTGTGGGTACTGGATGTCTTAAGATACATGTTCTTCCTACAGTTCCGAGAAGAAATGGTAGGTTTCCATTTTTGACAGAATCGAACCATAACCCAAATTCGCCGCTGAATTTACCTGCATTTTTATGAAGCATTCCCTGCTCTGATGTATGGGCGATCTTCATTATTGTATGCCTGTCGTTTTCAAGTAAAGATTGCAGGCTTGCATGTTTTTCTTGAATAGTTTCATTACCACGTAGTAATGGAAGTAATATAAAATGTGCTTGGGGCAGGCCTGGTTGTGTCATGAAATCGTGAGCTATCTTTTGCTGATCGGCAGGTATAGTAGAGGTGCAGCGTTCAGAAATGACATCACTTCGAAATTTATCAAGCGCTTCATTAAATTCAAGTTGATCATAGATAGTATTTGAGAATACAGAACTGGCAGTTGTAGATCTTAGTGCTGAGGTGAAATTAGCAGGCTTTGTCGTTGAAATTAATCTTTCAACAACACTACTTGTTATTCTTGCAAGCGAGTTTCCTATATTAGACAGTGCATGTAAGGCTACATCTGTTGCCGATTCCCTAGAGGACCTTGTTTCCGTTTCGAATGAGGAGTTTAAGGAAGGTGATCCAGGAGCGATGCTATCGGGGATGGAGTCTCTGCTTGAATTCGACGGTATAAACATATCTAAAAATAGTCCTTAAGTTTTGTTTTTTTGCACTATATTTTACATCGTTTTATTGTTTTTTGTAATTATTTTTAAATGATTGCCATATCTCGTTTATTAAATTAATTTCTGCTAATTTTGGTTTTTTAATGAAAATTAAGCAGTCATCATTTTTTGAAAATGCTGCATTAGTCCAGTTTGTGGATCCAAGAATTAGACACTCTCGATCAATAAGACACCATTTGTGATGCAAGAGTTTGCCTGGGCTTCCCTCCATTACAATGATGTTGTTTTCTTTTAAGTATTTTGTTGCGTGTTTACTTGCCCCTTTCGCGGAGTAGTAGTCTATGGCTACTTCGACGACAACCCCTCTGTTTTTGGCTTTCAGCAAAGCCTCAAGTATTTTTTCGCATGTTAGGGTGAACATGGATATTTTTATGTTCTCGTAAGCCATATCGATGCTGCTGATGACTCTTGTGAGTGCTTCATTTTTTTTCTGGGGAAGAGACCATACTTCAACCTGCCGATCTGCAATCAGTAGTTCACATTTAGTTTCTATTGATTGCTGTAAAAATTGTGATAAGGGTTTACTGTGACATCCTATAACAAGGTTGTCGTGTAGCCTTAGTGATGTTTCTGTTAGGTTTGCTGATCCTAAAAACACTGTCTCGTCATCGATAACAAG
>VGMB01000202.1 GCA_016866585.1 Chlamydiota bacterium | reverse complement strand
AGCCTTATCCTTGGCAAATTCGTGAATAAGATCATGATCCAAGGAAGAAAAGCTACAGCTCGTAAAATCGTTTATAACGCTCTTGAGAAATTTGCGAAACGTGTAAAATCAGAAGATCCATTAGCGGCTTTTGAACAAGCACTTGAAAATGCAAAACCTTCTCTTGAAGTTAAATCACGTCGTATCGGCGGAGCTACATACCAAGTTCCTATTGAAATCGCTCCTGAGAGAAGAACCGCTATGGCTATGCAGTGGATCATCAACTATTCTAGAGAAAAAGCTGGAAGAGCAATGGAAGATGGACTAGCAGCAGAACTTACTGATTGCTTCCAAAACCAAGGCGCTACCATTAAGAAAAAAGATGACACGCACCGTATGGCAGAAGCAAACAGAGCATTTGCTCATTATAAGTGGTAATCGAACAAGACCGAATAAGGAATAAACAATGAGCAAAAGACCAGAAACAGACAAACTCGAAAATGTGCGTAATATAGGAATTATGGCGCACATCGACGCTGGTAAAACTACATGTACAGAACGTATATTGTTTTACTCTGGAAAACTTCACAGACTTGGAGAAGTTCATGAAGGTGCGGCAACAATGGACTTTATGGAGCAAGAAAAAGAAAGAGGTATTACAATTACTTCTGCCTCCACAACAGTCTATTGGAAGAACCACAAAATCAACATCATTGACACCCCTGGCCACGTTGACTTTACAATCGAAGTGGAAAGATCTCTTCGCGTCCTCGACGGTTCAGTCGCAGTATTCGATGCGGTTGCAGGCGTTCAACCTCAGTCAGAAACAGTATGGCGTCAAGCGGATCGTTATGGCGTACCAAGAATTGCTTTCGTAAATAAAATGGACCGTATTGGAGCAGATTTCTTCAATGCGATCAAAACTATGAAAGAAAAACTAGGCGCTAATGCAATCCCAGTTCAGTGCCCAATCGGCGCTGAGTCAGATTTCAAAGGAATGGTTGACCTTATTACAATGAAGGCTTACCTATTCCTTGACGAGACAATGGGAGCTAAATACGAAGAAGCAGAAATTCCAGCAGATCTCCTTGAGAAATGTAAAGAAATGCGTTCCGCTCTCCTTGAAGAATTAGCAACTGTGGATGACTCTAACGAAACATTCATGATGAAAGTTCTTGAAAACCCAGATTCTTTGACAGAAGATGAGATTCATGATGCAATCAGAAAAGGGGTAATCTCTCTAAAGATGAACCCAGTAGTGTGTGGAACAGCGTTTAAAAACAAAGGTATCCAACCACTTCTCGATGCTATCACAAGATGGATGCCATCTCCTCTAGATCGCGGTGTAATCAAGGGCGTAAACGCTAACAACAACGAAGAGATGCAAATCGTACCTAAGGATGACAGTCCTCTTGCAGCTTTAGCATTCAAGATCATGTCAGATCCTTACGTCGGTAGACTTACATTTGTTCGTGTTTATGCAGGAACTTTAACAAAAGGTACTACTCTTATCAATACAACAAAAGATAAGAAAGAAAGAGTATCTCGCTTGTTAGAAATGCATGCTAACCAAAGAAAAGACCGTGAAGAATTCTATACTGGAGACATCGCTGCTTGTATCGGTTTAAAGTATACAAGTACAGGTGACACTCTCTGTACAGAAGACAATCCTCTTCTACTCGAGAAAATGGAATTCCCAGAGCCAGTTATTTCTATGGCTATTGAACCTAAGTCTAAAGCCGACAGAGAGAAACTCTCTATTGCACTTGGTTCTTTATCTGAAGAAGATCCTACATTCCGAGTACAAACGAACGAAGAAACAGGACAAACAATCATTTCTGGTATGGGCGAACTCCACCTTGAAATTTTACGTGACAGAATGTTCCGTGAATTCAACGTAGAAGCTAACGTCGGCAAACCAGAAGTAGCATACAAAGAAACAATCACAACTGCAGGATCTACTGAAACAAAGTACGTCAAGCAGTCTGGTGGTAGAGGTCAGTACGCTCACGTATGTCTAGAAATTGAACCGAACGAAGTAGGTAAAGGTAACGAAGTTATCAGCAAGATTGTGGGCGGAGCTATTCCTAAGGAATACATCAACCCAACAATTAAAGGTATCGAAGAAGGTCTTACAACAGGCGTTCTCGCAGGATATCCTCTTGTTGATATGAAAGTTGCTATCACATTTGGTTCTTACCATGAAGTTGACTCCAGTGAAATGGCATTTAAAATATGTGGATCTATGGCATTGAAAGATGCAGCAAAGAAATCCAAGCCAGTTCTTCTTGAGCCTATCATGAAAGTTGTTGTCACAACACCTGACCAGTTTATGGGAGATGTTATCGGTGACATCAACAGACGCAGAGGTAAGATCCTCAATCAAACAACAGATAAAGGAACTGTTATTGTGGAATCAGAAGTTCCACTAAGCGAAATGTTTGGATACTCCACGCAGTTACGTTCTCTGAGCTCAGGGCGCGCTAACTATGCAATGGAACCAAGCCATTTCGAAAAAGTTCCAACAAAACTACAAGAAGAAATTTTGAAAAAGTAATGGACTTTAAGGAAGCTTACTCATGGTAAAACAATCCAGACAAAGAATCAGAATCCGTTTAAAAGGATATGATCAAAGAGTTTTAGACCGTTCTACCGCTGATATTGTAGAAACGGCAAAACGTACAGGAGCACGTATCGTAGGTCCTATTCCTCTTCCTACAAAACGTGAAATCTATACAGTTTTACGCTCACCACACGTAGATAGAAAGTCTCGTGAACAATTTGAAATCAGAACACATATCCGTGTTCTAGACATTTTAAATCCAACACCCGACACTATCGACAAGCTAAAGGTACTACCTGTAGCTGCTGGTGTTGATATTAAAATCAAAGCTGCTTAGTGCATCTAAAAGGTATACTCGAAAGAGTATACCTTTTTTTTATCCATTCACAACTCCCACAAAACTCTAAGGTTTCCTAAAAGAAATCGATTTAACTTTAAGTAGAATCCCTACTTAGCAGCTTGTTTTAATTCATGTATTTTACGTTTAAAAAAAGAGCCTAGATCTAATCATATTTGATCGAATGAACTTTCTATATAAGCTAATCAAATGATTTTTAGTAGAAAAAAGACGCACTTTTTAGAGCACGTCTTTTGTGTAAAAACTCTTATGGATAGTAGTGATGATTTGGGTCATCTTGATAAATCAAATCGTAAGGATCTTCTTGCTTTTGAACCATCTTTTTATTCACAATTTTCCCATCCTTAACAAGGAAAAAATAGTGATTTTCGTAAATAAGGACAGTACCTCTTGAGAAATTCTCGATATACTCGTATTCGATCTCTCCGTTTTTCATTTTCCTTTGAGCATAGGGCTCTCCAGCTTCGTCCACTATCACTGAAATTGGATCTCCTACCTGGACGCTATCGAATCTTTCATGGGTAATGTAGGTATGTCTAGAAAAACATCCACAAAGCAACGCTGCAAGTAAAACATATTTCCACTTATTCATTTGACCCCATATCTTACGTAGAAGGTTTAGCAGGCTGCCAGACACGACCCTTTATCAACGTACGAAATTGATCTGATGTTGTGTATTCAGCATGCATTAAATAACTGTTATCTTCTTGCCTTTCGTAAAATTCAAAACCCTCAAATCCTAGTTCAGGCATTCTAAATTCCCACCCT
>VGMB01000201.1 GCA_016866585.1 Chlamydiota bacterium | reverse complement strand
AGATTTAGAGATCTGTTGTAACCATTCTAAAAGATAATCAAGAATATAAAGTGTGTTTTCCTGAGTATAAATAACCGTTGCAGCTAGTTGATATTTTTTAGCTTGTAGTGGAGGTAGTAAGTGAGGCTGACCGAGCTGTAATGATAGGATGGTTCTGAAGTGCTCCATCAAACTGTCTAAAAAATAGCTCAAATCTTTTCCTGAAGAAAAGATCTTTTCAGCTAAAATAAATGCGTAACTAAGGTCTTGTTCTTCAACAGCCTGATCTAAATCAAAAAAAGTCGATGCAGAAACTAGGCCAAGTGATGTTGTAATTTTTTCAGTAGTCAGCTTACCTTCATTATAGCATATAACTTGATCGAATAAAGATTCTGCATCTCGTAAAGATCCGTCAGATAGCCTTGCAATAAGTTGTAAAGCTTCGGGCTCATATTCTAAATTAAGGTCTTTTCCTATTTTTTCAAGTTTCTCTTGAATAAGAGAAAGGGTGATTCTGCTTAAGTCAAATCTTTGACAACGACTCATAATCGTTTGCAACACCTTATGGGGTTCCGTAGTCGCAAAGAAAAATTTAACATTAGGAGGTGGTTCTTCTAGTGTTTTAAGCAAAGCATTAAAGGCTTCCTTTGTAAGCATGTGAACTTCGTCAATTATATAGATCTTATACTTACCTGAGGAAGGAGCATATCCAATTGTTTCATTGATTTGTCTTATGTCGTCGATTCCTCGGTGAGAGGCTCCATCTATTTCTATCACATCAAGGGATCTTCCCTGAGAAACTTCTAAGCAAGACTGGCAATTGTTGCACGGTTCGTAATCATTGGTAAGATTCCTACAGTTTAGCGCTTTTGAAAACACTCTAGCTAGAGTTGTTTTGCCTGTTCCTCTGCAGCCACAAAATAAATATGCGTGAGCTATTCTATTAAACCGTAATGTATTTTTTAATGTAGTAACAATGGCTTCTTGTCCCATAACGTCTGCAAACGTTTGAGGGCGGTATTTTCTGGCTATAACTTGGTATTTTTCAGTGTTGGGTGCTGAGGTCATGCCTGTTTATCCTTATGAATTACAGCATCTTTTATATTGGAGCAGCTTAATATTCATTTTTATAATCAGAATATAGGCCGTTTGTTTTTTGAACCAATCGTTCGTAGCATTATCTTATACATTTGACAGAGCTTTCAAGGACAAGTATACCTCAAAAAAGGTAAAACTAAAAACAAAAATTATCTTTATCGTCTATGAGATTTATTGTCGTGTTTTTTTAAATCTTTATAGCTTTTTTTTCTAAAATGCAAGGTCTAATCTTTTTTCTATTAAAAAATTTGTTTAATGATTTACTTTTTGAAGAAAGTAAAAGGATAACTTCAAATTTTGAGCCATAGAGAATTGCTCTAAAAGGAAGGATATAACACCTTCTAGTTTTAAATGTTTAGTTTTCCTAGAATAATACTACTTTTGCTTTTAGCATTTTTCTGGATTTCTAAAACAATGTTTAGGCTTATAGAATATACAGCCTGGGTAGCCAATCCCTAAATACCTTTATCTAACCATTAGTAGAGGAAGTATTCAAAGAATTATGATTGTGCCAATTCGAATAAGTAGTTAAAGGATTAATACAATTATGCCTGGCCCGTATGTGGAAGCCTCAGCAGTAGAGCCTCTTAAAGGTTGGAGAAAGTGGTTTGGAAGAAAATCTCCGGGATGGAGGATGTTCTTGGCTACATTTTTTATAGCAGCTCTCACTGTATTTATCCATTTTCGCGAAGTTCAAATGGAGGTTTTAGAGCTAGGATCTACCTCTAAACAATATATTATAGCACAAATTGATTTTGAATATCCCAATGAAGATGCAACTCTTGTTCTTAAGCAGCAAGCTATGCAAGACGTTGGTTCCATCTACAAATTCAATCCGAAAGATGTAGAACTTGCTGTATCAGATTTTGAATCAAACCTATTAAAAAACAATCAGTGGAGACAAGATTTTCCTAAGATTTCTTATGAAGATATATACGAAATAACTGATACAATCGAAGATTACTTATTAGAATCTCGTTTTACTGATGAACGGACTGTTGAAAAAATCAAAAAAATGGGTGATACAGAAAATATTTTCTTCGATGTACCTTACTCACATCGTAAGGTGTCAGTCCTACCCGTCTATTATTGGAAAGAGCTAAAATCATCGCTCTTATCTAAAGATCATTACGACACTGTATTAGTTGATTTTATTTTAGGTTTTTTTCAAAAATTTTCTTGGCAATTTGATGTTGATGCGTCATTAGAAAAAAAAGTGAAAATTTCTGTACAAAATGCCGTTCCAAATCAGTTTGCAAGAGTGTTTGCTGGTAGTCATATTATTGATCCCGGAGAGAAGGTGACTCTGAAGCATATTTACATGCTGCAGTCTATGAAAGATGCTTTAGGTCATTCGAGAAATTTACTTAATCCAATTAGTATTGCAGGTAGTTTTCTATTTTCATCGATTGTTGTGATCCTTTTTGGAATATACTTGAAGATTTATCATAAGGATATTCTTCATTCGACTCGAAAACTGTTGCTTTTGGTTTCAATTCTAACTTTAACGATAGGTCTTGCTAAGGCTATAGAATACTTTTTGTTATACAAGGGCTTTAATCTTGTTGAATTGGCGCGATATCCTGTAATAATACCATTTGCAGCTGTAATATTGTGTGTATTACTAGGTACTAGAATAGCTCTGTTCAGCTCGATTTTTTTAACTATTGTCATAGGTATAACACTTGCTGTCGACCACGATCATTTTATAATTTTAAATCTAACCTCTTCTCTTTGTGCTATCATGTTTGCTAGATCTTTGCACAAAAGAAAGGATATTTTTGAAGTTTATGCAAAAACTTGGTTGAGTTGTATACCAGTGCTTTTAGCCTTTAACTTGAATGAAGGAACCTTGCTTGATATAAATTTACTTAGCGATTTCATGTGTACTTTTGCATTTTTAGGTATGTCTGCTTTAGTCTCGGTCAGCTTACTTCCTCTTTTTGAATCTATATTTAAAGTTATGACTGATATGACGCTTATGGAGTATATGGATCCTAATAATGAGCTTTTGAGGCGACTTAGTCTTGAGGCTCCGGGGACATATCAACACTGTCTTGTCGTGGGTAATATAGCAGAAGCTGGGGCAAGAGCTATTGGTGCTAATGATCTATTTTGTCGAGCTGCTACTTTGTATCATGATATTGGTAAACTGTTCAATCCCCATTACTTCACGGAAAATCAGCTCGGAGGATTTAATATCCATCAGCTCTTAACTCCCTTAGAGTCTACCCATGTGATAATTGCTCACGTGGCAGAAGGGGAAACTTTAGCCAGAAAATATCGACTTCCTCAAAGTTTCATCGATGTAATAAAAGAACACCATGGGACTACACTCGTTTACTATTTTTACTGCAAACAAATAGAACAAATGGAAGGAGATGCTTCGAAGGTAAATGAGAAGCTATTTAGATATCCAGGGCCCAAACCGCGAAGTAAAGAGTCTGCAATAATAATGATCTCTGATACTATAGAAGCGGCTTCCAGAGCTATGGATGATGTTTCTGAAGAAAGTTTAACATTGATGGTAAATAAGCTTGTATCTGAAAAGGCGGAAGATGGACAACTTGATGAATGTCAGTTGACGTTTGAGGAATTAGGTGTTGTA
>VGMB01000200.1 GCA_016866585.1 Chlamydiota bacterium | reverse complement strand
AGGCGATATATGTAGGTCGAAGATCCTAGTCATTCTAATAACAGGAGCCCCAGTATAATGGATGATCCCATTTTTTATCTCCTGCCACTTTTCTGGGTCATCGAGGTTACTTACTACAACAAGATCCGCACATGAAAGTCTTTCCGGAAGGTCTCGAAGAAGACCCCTAGGTAAAAAATGTCCTTTACCCCAAGGATCATTTCCGTCAATCAACACAATTTCAAAATCCCTAGATAACCGCCTATGTTGCATTCCATCGTCTATAAAAATAATTTTATTTTTATCAATTGCTGCATTACGTGCACTAGAAAGTTTATCTTTTCCAACAAAGACCTGACTTTTTGTATTCATAGCGAGCCAAAACGGCTCGTCTCCACATTCTGCTGGAGAGACTATGGGACCATTTGAAGAAGAAATATTAACTGACTTTCCAGATTTTTCAATTGCAGATCTATATCCTCGTGTAACAATAGCTGTAGAAAATTCATCGGAAAAAATACTAGAAAGATACTGAATGAGAGGTGTCTTTCCCGTGCCCCCTGAGACAATATTTCCTATACTCACAACACATGCAGGTACCTTATGTGATTTAAGAATTTTCATATCGTAGAGAGCATTTCTTAACCGCACGATATTTTTATAACACCATGCGACCGCAGAAAGTAGCGCTGAAAAACCAGGAGCCTTCCTACGATCTTCTATAATATCAAGAATATATAGCTCAATTAACTTGACAGACTTCAATTTCTTCACTCTGTTTAAATATAGGCATCATAATATCTTCTATGATTTCTATAATGATATGAATAGCTGTCATATGAGCCTCTTGGATTCGGTCTGAATAGTAAAAACCCTCTATCATAAGCTCTAAATCACACATTCCTTTTAGGACTCCACCAGTCTTACCTAAAAAAGCTATTGTCTGCATGTTCATTCTTTTAGCTGTTTTGACAGCCTCGATGATATTAGGAGAATTACCACTTGTTGTTAAACCTATAAAAATATCTTCGGGACGACCGAAAGCCTCAACACCTCTTGAAAATACTTTTTCGTAGCTATAATCATTAGCAGTACAGCTCATAAGAGCAGCATCTGATAAAGCCAAGGCAGGAAGCGCAGGTCTAGCTTCTCTATATTGTCCACTAAGCTCTTCAGCGAAGTGCATAGCGTCACACAAGCTTCCACCGTTTCCAGCGATAATAATTTTCCCACCTTTTTTAAAGCATTCAGAAATCATGTGTGCGCATCTTTCAATGAAATCTAAGTTTTCTTCTTTTAACAATTGATCTACAGCCCGTAGCCCATCTTGAACCGCAATACTAATTTTGTCTTTATAATCGCACATACAGTCTCCATAAAATTAAAAGTTAGAAATCAATGGTGAAATTAGTTTGTCAAACTCAACGACCTATCGTTAAGACTAACACTTTACAAGAGTTCGTTTTTATGTCGTAAACTAAGTCAAATCTGCTAACTGCAGAAAACAACTTAATAGAAGAACAACTTAAAAAACAAGAGGCTGCTTAAATTTAAAATTACGCCACAAAACATCACATTTGATACAAATACAAATAAATGAGAAAAAATGGATCCACTACAAATACGCCAAACCGAACTAGACCTATTACAATCATTTATCGAAATGGTCAGAAGTGCCATAGGAGATATGATATTTTTATCTTTTTCGAGTATTGATTCGTTTAATTTTTCAGCTATCATAATTATAACGGCATGGTATTTCATAGGAGAAAAAATAGGCTGGAGGCTATTTTTCATCCTATCCCTATCGTGGAGCTTTAACATCTGGTTAAAAGATTTATTTGCTTCGCCCAGACCTTGCCATCTGCTGCATGACATGGGTCTTTTCTGTCCTAAAAGCTACGGTTTTCCGAGCGGTACAGCTCAATTTACATTTCTTTTGGCACTTATTTTTGTTAAGGAAACAAAAAAGAAATGGGTTCATATTGTTCTTTTTCTTTTTGCCATTTTTAGTTGTTTCTCAAGAATTTATCTAGGAGTTCATTTCTTTACAGACATTCTTGCAGGAATATCAACTGCAGTATTCATCGCATTATTTTACTGGAAATATTTACCCCTATTTGAAAATAGCAAAATAATTCGATCTATTGTTTTTATTTTACCAACCCTATTGTTCCTAGGAACACATTCATGGAATATAATTGGTATTTTTATAGGTATTGAGCTTGGAATGTACTTTAATAAGAAAAATTCAATAGATCTTACAACAATTCAAAAAACAATCACATTTCTTATTGGAGGAACTGGCCTATACATATTGTCCGATTTAGTAAATCGATCTTTCCTATATGACATTTTACTATATCCAGGCATGGGAATTTGGGTTTCTTACGCAGCAAATAAATTGACCTCTATTTTTTTTCGCAAGATACTATAAGCTTAATAACAATACGAGACACACATGAAAAGGTCTAACATCGGAATCATTGGCGCCACAGGAGCTGTGGGACAGGAAATTTTAGCCCTGCTTGAGAAAAGAGACTTTCCCTTAGATACAATTAAGTTATTTGCATCACCAAGCTCTTTAGGTATAACGAAGCGATTCAAAAACAGAGAAATCTCTGTAGAAATCCTAAACAATAATTCCTTTGATGAGCTTGATATAGCCTTTTTTTCTGCTGGGGGAAGCATTTCAAAAAAATATGTGCCTATAGCACAACGCTGCGGTTGTACCGTTATAGACAATAGTTCAGCTTTTAGGATGAATCCAAGCGTTCCTTTGATAATACCTGAGATCAACAGTCCAGATATGAAGATGCATCAAGGAATTATCGCCAATCCGAACTGTGCTACGATAATTATGCTTATGGCTCTTGCCCCTTTACATAAGATTGCTAGAATTAAACGCATAGTTGTGTCTACATACCAAGCAGCAAGTGGTGCTGGAGCTCGGGCGATGGAAGATCTACTAGAAGAAACTAGAAGTCATTTCACAAATGCACTCTATGAAAGAAAAGTAATACCCTTCCCATACGCATTTAATTTATTCCTTCACAATTCAGCAAGATATGACAATGATTATTGTGAAGAAGAGCTAAAAATGATCTATGAGACACACAAAATACTTAAAGATGAAAATATTCGAATAAATGCTACATGCGTAAGAGTTCCTGTTTTGAGAGCACATTCTGAATCTATCAATGTAGAATTTTATGATCCGATTGATACAGCTACTGCCTATCAAATATTACAAGAATCTCCTGGAATCAAGATCGTAGAAGATAGAACTAGTAATAGGTTTCCGATGCCATCAGATGCAGTAGGCCAAGATGAGGTTATATGTGGAAGAATAAGACAAGATCTATCACAGAAGAATACCCTAGACATCTGGGTAGTTGCCGATCAACTACTTAAAGGAGCAGCTCTTAATGCGGTACAGATAGCAGAAATCCTCATTCAACAACCGCTTAAACAAGTATTTTGTGATCAGAATATATAGTAGAACAAAAGACTTTAAGGTCATGACGGACTGTTTCTATAACGGCAGTCCAATCTCCATAGGAGGTCTGTCTATAAAGTGTAATAGATGGATACCAAGGACTGCTCTCAATATCTAAAAACCACCTATGATCGGGCACTTCATTTATAAGCACCCATGTCTTTATACCAAGGGCACCTGCTAAGTGAGCAACAGCAGTATCTACTGTAATCAC
>VGMB01000199.1 GCA_016866585.1 Chlamydiota bacterium | reverse complement strand
ATTCATCTAAACATCTTGATGCAACTGTTAAACTTAGAGAAGTATCTAAGATGCTAAACTTCACACAAGGTGTCTTTTGCAAGAGCGGAAAAGACAGGACGGCGCAGGTTGTAGCGGATATATTTGTTCGTATAAGTAAAAATAATCCAGTTGAGGCCATCAAAAAAATGGTTCAAAGAGGTATTTCTTATGCACATGTCACCACAACAAATACAGGCAAGTGTCCGGGCTATGCCTTCAATTTCTTTCAAAGATTTATGTTGCCTAGCGAATTAAATCCCGGTGGGCAATTATGCACAAATGCTGAGGCATAAAAATTAACAATATGCTTTGCATACGTATTATTGAAGTTTCCTATCTAAATAACTTCTAATTCGTGCTATTTTTTTGTATTATTTTATCTATTTTAATACTACAAAGCCCTGAATAACGTGAAGCTCGCGTTACAAAACACTCTCAACCGCATTAGATTTTAAAACTAAATTTCCTAAATTTATGCGGTTTGAGAAACATTTACATTAATTTTTTATATGAAAAATATTGCGCTCTAACCATTTATCACGGTTTAGGATGAAATGCTGCAAAAGCTTCATGCAGGTGCTTGTGACTTATGTGAGTATATCGATCGGTTGTTGCGATACTCGCGTGACCCAGCATCTCTTGGATTACCCTCAGGTCCGCTCCATTTTCTAAAAGATGAGTTGCAAACGAATGACGGAGGGTATGTGGCGATATTCTCTTTTGAATCTGAGCTTTTTTTGCGTATAATTTAATCCTATTCCATACAAGTATCCTATCAACGCGACTCCCTTTCTCAGTCAAAAATAATGCGGGGCTGTCTATATCTTGAAAAAGAGGATCCCGAAATGTCACAACATACTGATCTATGGCATCGACTGCTTTTTTTGCAACGGGAACTATTCTCTCCTTCCCTCCCTTGCCTTTTACTCGTATGCTTGATTCCGTTACGTCTTGAATATTAAGAGAGCAAACCTCTGAAACTCTCAAACCTGAAGCATAAACCACCTTAAAGATCGCACTATCTCTAGATCCAGTATATGTCGTTGTGTCCATGGTTGCAAGGAGGTCATCAACCTCTTTCTTGGTAAGAACCTCTGGAATAAGCTGCCATACCTTGGGGCTATCAAGATATAAAGAAGGATCTACTGCAAGCCACCCTTCTTTTTTAAGAAAACGAAAGAAAATTTTGATTGATATAAGAAGACGGCTAAGGGTACTCGAAGCGTAATTTTTTTTCCTAAGGTCGTCCAAAAAGAAGTAAAAGTCTTCTTGCTTTATCAGGTTTAAATCTATAACACCTCTAGCTTGTAAATATGCGCAAAAGCTAGAGACATCTCTGCTGTATGCCTCTAGCGTATTTTTAGCTAGACCCTTTTCTGATGACACATACATCAGAAAATCATCTAGCATAAGATCATAACTTCTATCCATGCTCTCCTTAAAGCCCAAGGGACAGATTGAGCGCGTTATTTTTCTTGTATTCTTGGTACTTTTCACCAATATCACTGCCCGATTTCTCTAATAACCTTTTGAATCTAGGTCTATCTTCATCTTCCAGGATATAATATACAGGAGGAATCTCTGATTCCATATCATAATCTTCCCAGAGCAAGAAATCTGAGCTAAAGTAGTACTCGGCACCAAGGCTCTGCAGATATATCGAAGCCGTTTCGTACGATGTCCATGAATATATTCCAGGTACATAGAAGTAACGTGGTATTACATCCCCTCCTGCAGCAGGTGGGTTGTTGCAGTCATAGATTAAAGTACCACCAAAGTATACAGCCGTTGGAGCTGGCTTTGTATAGTATACGCAAGCCAGAACCGGCTTACCTGCCAGGTACACTGCTTTCTTGGCGCCAATAAGAACTTTCTTCTCTTTGTACAACTTGACTGGCAGCTGTCTTGAACCGATACCACCTGTTTTTGCTATCAATGTAATGTTTTTAGCAACAGTTAAAGATGGTGATGCAGTCCCTAGAGGGAAGCTCAGCGCACTTATCGTAAGGTATTGCGCAGATATATTTGAGCTCAACGTCGCTGAGGAGACATTAGCTGTCAAATTACCTGACAATGACATGGTTCCTAAGAGAGAAAGAGCTGCCGTTGGTGATGTCATGCTGAAATTTGTCGCATTTACAACACCAAGTGATAAAGATGAAACAGCAGACATAACCATTTCCTTTGTAGTTATTGCTCCCGTAAACGACCCACTTCCTATGGTTGCTGTAAAATCGCCAGAGGTAACAATATTTCCACCTGCAGTTACATTCGCTGTCGGCGCTGTTATCGTGATGCTTGCCAAGTTGATATCTGACATGGTAAGCGTCGCTACATCAAGAATGCTAAGAGCAGCTGCCGTATTTGGAGATGAAAGAGCTCCGTTTAATACTACACTGCTACCTATTCCAGAGAACGTGATTGAGTCATCTATGGTTATGGCTCCATTGTATGTCTGGCTTCCTGCATTGTATACACTTGATGTTAAATGGATCGATGACAGTGTGTTGATTTCCATAGCCCCTGTTACACCAGGAGCTGATAAGGAGCCAACACCACCTATGGTTACCCCTCCATCCGCAGCAATAATTGAGAAGGCTTCTAGCGGCGATGATGCTCCTATAGATCCTGCTATCGACACAGTTGACGTTCCTGCGTTAATAAACACAGCTTCTGGTCCATTTAATGATCCTGCAATAACAAATGGATTGTTATTTGTTATGAATAGAGGATCTGTAGATGCTTCTACATCTGCTTCAAATAATTGATATCCTGTATTATATGTATTACCAGTAAATGCAACAGTACTAGATCTAAATGTTAGATTACCAAGAACACCTTGAGCTGTTTCACTACCGATTGTATTCACAGCTATCTTATTTGCCGCGCTAACCTCAAGTGTTGTTAGAGGGTCTATAAGACCAATAGGTCCATTAAAACGAACGTCATCCTGCGCTGATCTAACAACAACAGCAAAAGCTCCATTGATAGCTGAACCAAACTGGACATTTCCAGAAGAAGTAAAAAGCGTATCTTTTGTTACTAGCACAGTCGAATTATATACCTGAGAATTAGCATTGTATATTTCACCATTAAGGACTGCTTCTGTGCCGACTACCACGAAAGGTCCTTGAACACCCTGGTCAAGAGCTGTCCCCACATTTTGTATAGAAACACTGTCTCCCAATAAAGCTAGAGTGCCTAAAGGACCCACAGTTCCTATATCACCCAGTATATTTATGCTACCGACTCCCGCATTCATTACCCCGGCTATGATTGGATTTGATGCATCTAGGTTCTGAAGTAAAGTAATATTTGAACCTGTTGCTGATCCGTTTGCTGTTGTATCATAAGATGTTGCTAAAAAGCTTAATGACACACATGCATTTATAGTTATAGGACCTTCTGTAATTATTTTTGACAACCCAACAGTAGATGCAGCGTTAATTATTTCAAACGATGCAAGAGGATTTGCAGATGTTCCTGCAGAAACCACATTTATACCTGCGGCTGAGTCTAAAATTAGGGCAACAGGAAGATTCCCATTTTGTGTTTCAACAAGACCAATAGTTATTCCAGTACCACCACTGGAAGCATTAGCATTCGCTGTGAAGTAGCAAGGCTCACTTCCGGTAAGAAATAGTGTTTTTATATCGATAGAAGGTGAAGTTAAATTTCCAGAATA
>VGMB01000198.1 GCA_016866585.1 Chlamydiota bacterium | reverse complement strand
TTCCCACATAAAATGGATTACCATAGTGACGACTTGTATAGTTAAGCTCAAAAGAGCTGAAAAAAGTAATATCTTGTGTAATTAAATCATGGAATGAACGTAAGCAGATTACGTCTATGTCACTATATATACCACCAAATTGATACAATATGTCTAGTCGTAAGACATCCGCCTTTTCAGCATAAGTTTCCGCTTGATCAAAAATTTCTTTCAATCTTCCTTCAGACCAGGAAAATTCACTAACTTTTTCATCTGTCCACAACTCAATTTGCCACCCTGGATGATAGTTCTTCCATGAAGAGATCGCTTGCTCTACTTGCGATGTAGGTGAGGATCCCAGCCATATAAAATGGATTATTGGGGGTATTGAAAACGTCGTAGGAACTTTATTGTAATCACATACAGTCTGAGCGTTATATCGCTCAACGAACTCAGAAAAGTTTTTTTCCGCAATTTTCACATCTTTGTCTTGTTGAAAATCAAAGCCAGAAGCATCTCTTTTCCACTCCATAGACTCCCAAAAACCTTCAGGAGAAAACCCTAACTCAGATGATCTGAGTTGCGTACTAAATAAAAAAAGTAAAATAAAAAACAGTTTTTTCATAATTTTAATTTTAATTTTAATCATTTCAAATTAATTTAGTTTATTATTAATATGAATTGATTATTATTCAACGAAATTGTAGATTTAAAAAAATACTGTTTTTTTATCGAAAATAAATTTATGTCATTTTTACAATTACCTGTAAGTTCTTTTGATCACCCTATCCTTTGCTATCAAGGTTCTTTTGATCCTCCTCATAGAGGACATATTTCTTCACTACAAGCAGCAATGAACAAAATATCCGCAGCTGCAGCTGTGGTTATTGTATGCAACGGTGAGAATGAAGAAAAACCTAATAGATCTTCTTGGGAACACCGTACAAATATGGCAAGATCTTGCTTTGCACACTTAGAGAATGTTTACGTTTCAGAACTTCCTGACAAAGAATCAAAGGCCCTTCTCTTAAAAGATAGATACGTATTCACACTTGTAGGTTCAGATTCCTGGCCAAGATATTCACAAAGACCAAGGATTCCATTTAATGGAATATGCGTCTCACTCAGAGATGGAGAGTTTAGATCAGAAGATCAAACTGAAATTCAAGGGAAGCCAGTTTTTTTTGTTACCCCGGAATTGCAAAAAATATCTTCCTCTAAAATAAGATCGCTGTGCACTCTTACTCCCCAAGTTTATGATGAGTCAGGATTGATTCCCTCTGAATTTGCAGAACTTCTCATTCCCCAAACCCTTAACTATATACAGACTACGAAGTTATACAAACCAACCCAAGCACAAAGATTTGAGTGTATAAAAAATACAATCAAAGATTTTATGAAGGCAAGAAGCTTTATCGATCCATCTTTCGAATTGGATTTTTTTTCTGGTCACAATTTCTCATCAATCGATGCTAGGGGCAAGTCTGGAGATCTAACTTTAATAGCTAAGGAAAAAACCAATGCTACAATATTTGTAAAAGCCTATATTACCCCTTCGCATAAAAAAAATTTCCAGCTTGAATCAGATGGCATTCAAACATTCAAATCACTTTCTCTTCTGCGGTGTAAAGTACCTGAAATTCATTGGCAAAAAAGTTATACAGGATTTTCTCATATTGGATTTTCTTACATCGATATGCCTGATCTTGCATTTTTATTTTCCCAAGCTATTACAAGTGAGGGAATCGATAGATTTTATAGATCTTGCTTTTGTATCGGTAGAAGTTTAGCAGAACTACATCATGCAAGGATTGATCCCATCTCACTAGATGCTTTAAATGAAAAAATTGAAGTATTAAATCAAAGAAGTTTAGGAAGGTTAAATAAGCTACCATCAAATCTTAGAGAACAATTTAGCCCTATTTATCAAGAATCCTACCTAAAATTTTTACAAAACCCTGGTTATCATACATACGTTCACGGAGATGCTAGTTTGTCGAATTTCCTTTGTGATGTGGATAAAGAAGAAGTTTTTGTAGTAGACCTTGAATCATTTTCCAAAGCAAAATCACATGATGGATCACCCTCAGGGATTCCTGCTGAAGACTATCATAGATTTTTAGGTGATATGGTCTGGCTAAATACAATAGAACCTATAGAAGAAGAAACTTTGCTATCAGCACAACTAGCTTTTGAATCTGGATATAGTACTATGGACTCAATAATTACTCCGGAAGCCCACGACTATTTTAAAAATTATTGGATTTTGAGGAATAAAATGATAAAAACTCAACTTTTATCAAACGTAGATGAATCCAATGCGTTATAGTGCCAAAATAAAATATCCAAGCTCAACGAAAGATATATTCAATACATTTGACATATATGTTTTTGACTATCCACCTTCATAATAGTGAACGCAAAAATCTTCATTTTGTTGAAGGAAATAAAAATCTATTCCTAATCCTTTTTTAGTAAATAGCTCTTCAAAGTATTTCTCAGCTTCTGATTTTGCATTTATCGTTTGTTTAGAATTCATTTTATGAGCATCGATAGAACTTCCATGTTGTTGACGCTGCTCAATACCTTGAAAATCAGCTGTTATTTTCTTCCAAAGCTCTTTAAAAGACTCTTTAGACATTTCAGCTTGCATCTTTTTTATCTCAACATTTTGCATCTTCTTCTCTAACAGCGTGACCATTATTTCATATAATGATTTCCCATTGACTTCTGCAGCTAATTTTTCCATTTCATCATTGTTTGCGCTAACATTTTTTACAAACCAACGGAGAGACTTATTATCAACGATCAGTTTTAAAAATTTTGCATATTCCGCATAGCTTTTGGATAAATAAAAAATCTGGCTTTTTAAATTTGTATTCTTCGATTTTATATGCTTATTTTGACCTACATCTAAATAAAGACCGACATATCCTTTACAAGTTGATTTATAAAAAGGATTACCATTTTCATCTAAAATCTTTGATAGAACAACTGATTGTTCATAGGCCTTTTTGTCTTCATCTACAAAAGAATCACTATTGCTCAATTTATTGAAGGATGTTATCTTTTTACTACTAGACTGTTTACTTACTTCTTTTTTATCTTCTTTAGCTTTAGAAGTTTTATACCGCAAATAATCTTCTGATGTTTTTTTTAAAGCAGGTAGAGCCACCTGCTCTATAGAACTATTGTTACCTGTTTGTTCAGATACAAACTGATCGTTTACAGATGAAAAATTGGTCACGGTTATATTTCTAGCTACTTTTATAATAACAAATCTTGGTTACATAAATAATAAATTAAATTTCAAAAGTTTGGTATAATAAGTAGATCGTATCGATGATATGGAAGAAAGGCAATCGGCATACCTAGGAGTAATATAAAAGCATTTTTCACTTCTAACAATGCAAGAAACATTTTATGCAAACATAGCACGTTCATAGATCTAACTAATAGACTTACAATACGTTTCATTAACTTTTCTTAAAGAAAATAACGATAAAACCATAAAGAGCGGTATAGTAATAAAAGCTATCTTATAATCTACTACAGAGAACAGCATAACGCCATCTAGAACAGAACCATCCCATCTCATATCAAGAAACTTTCCAGTAAGTGGGTCTGAAAGAGCTCCGAGCAAGGCATCAAAGGCATTCATAAAACCAATTGCTGTTGCAGCCAAAATTGGTGTTGTAATCTCACGGATCATCGTAAAACAGAGCAAG
>VGMB01000197.1 GCA_016866585.1 Chlamydiota bacterium | reverse complement strand
TAAACCATGTTCCTTTTTTATCAAGAATTTGTAGGTCAGTGCCCAGGTCTATGATAGAACCAATTCTGGAAATACCTTCATTAAAAAGAATATCAAATTCTGCTGTTTGGAAAGGAGGCGCCATTTTATTTTTTACAATTTTTACTTTTACTCTATTGCCTATTTCAGCGTTATCAGGTCCTTTAATACCGCCTATTCTTCTTATGTCCATACGAACAGAGGCATAAAATTTTAATGCTCTACCACCTGTCGTGGTTTCTGGATTACCAAACATAACACCAATTTTTTCACGAATTTGGTTAATGAAGATCGCGCAAGTGTTGCTTTTTGATAGAGTTGATGTAAGCTTTCTGAGTGCTTGAGACATCATTCTAGCTTGTAGACCCATAAAGGAATCACCAATTTCCCCTTCAAGTTCAGTTTTAGGTACAAGTGCAGCAACAGAGTCAATAATGATGACGTCAACAGCATTGGAACGAGCGAGCATTTCAGCAATATTTAACGCATCTTCGCCTGAGTCAGGTTGAGATATCATAAGTTCTTCAAGATTTACTCCAATTTTAGCAGCATAGCTTGGATCTAGAGCATGCTCTGCATCTATGTATGCAGCAATACCGCCACTTTTTTGCACGTTTGCTACAATATGCGTGGCAAGTGTAGATTTACCGGAAGATTCTGGACCATAAATTTCAACGATTCTACCTTTAGGAACTCCACCTATTCCAAGGGCGGCATCTAGAGAAATAGCACCTGTAGGTATAGCACTTATTTCGTTCATCGCTGAGTGTTTGCCAAGAGTCATAATCGATCCTTGACCAAACTGCTTTTCAATATGAGATATTGCAAGTTCTAATGCTTTTTTCTTAGCTGATAGATCTTTAGTTTGATTCATAAAGTTCTCCTTTGGGATTTTTTGTTTTTTCTTAGTGTATCCTCTCGGTATCTTTTCAGAAATCAAAAAACATAAATTTACAAAATCGAGTTTATTATCAATCAGTTGTAATAAGTAAATCTCACGATTTCATAAAAAAAACATAAATTAGATGAATAAAAAATAAGAGATTTGTTTATATAAAAAAAAAAAGGGAACTAAAATGTTTATTTTATCCGGCGATGTAGGTGGAACTAAAACACATTTGTCTTTGGTAGATGCTAATAATCCTAAAATAAAAATAATTGATAAAAAATATCCTAGCCAGCATTTCAAAAACTTTTCAGATATTATAATAGATTTTATACACGATAAAAAAGAGATCGTTAGAGCTTGTTTTGGAATAGCTGGGCCAATAAAAAATAATCGCTGTCAAACAACTAATCTCCCATGGAATATCGATGCTTCAGATTTGTGTAAAATTTTAAAAACAACAGAAGTACATTTAATTAACGATCTTGAAGCAACGGCATGGGGAATACCATGGCTTAATTCAACAGATATAGAGTATCTAAATAAAGGGGTTCTTCAACAAGATTCGAACATGGCGTTAATTGCTGCTGGAACAGGGCTTGGCGAGGCTGGTTTATTTTGGAATGGAGATCGACATATTCCTTTTGCTTGTGAAGGTGGGCATGTAGATTTTGCGGCAACAAATGAAGAACTATGGGATTTACGAACTTTTCTTTCTTTGAAATATGGTCATGTTTCTTACGAAAGAATACTATCAGGGCCTGGTCTTATTAATATTTATGAGTTTCTTATTAAAACTGGTAGATATGCAAAAAGTAAAAATGATCTATTAGAAATCAATCATGAAATGCAAGCACAGGTTATAGCAGAAAATGCTCTGCATAATGGGTGCATAACATGTAAACACGTTTTAGATATTTTTGTTTACATTTATGGTCAGGCTGCAGGCAATTTAGCTTTGAAGTTTTTTTCTTTGTCGGGTCTTTATATCGGAGGTGGAATAGCACCAAAGATTTTAGAATTAATGAAGACCCCTTTATTTATGGAGGGATTCACTGACAAAGGAAGATTTAGGAAACTTTTAGAACAAGTTCCTGTGAAACTTATCAAAAATCAAGATACAGCTTTGCTTGGAGCAACTAGGTATGCCGCTAAAAGAAGTCAATCGTAAGCATAGTAATGAGGGAGAAAGAAAGAGGTTAGCTGAACCTATGGGGGAAAGCTTTACTCCACCTTGGTTTAAGTGGGGACCTTATGTGTCTGAGAGATCTTGGGGTACTGTTAGAGAGGACTATAGTGCCAACGGAGATGCCTGGTCATACTTTCCTTTTGATGATGCCTATAGAAAGGCCTATCGTTGGGGTGATGATGCTATAGCTGGATGGTGTGATAGATATCAGATACTCATTTTTGCTCCTGTCTTTTGGAATGGAAAGGATCTGATTTTAAAAGAAAGGCTTTTTGGTCTTTCTTCATCAGAAGGTAACCATGGGGAGGATGTTAAAGAGCAATACTTCCATGTAGATGCCACCCCTACTCATTCCTATATGAAATATCTTTATAAATATCCGATCGATGAGTTTCCTTATCAAAAATTAAAAGAAGAAAATAAAAAAAGAGATTCTTTTCAGTCTGAATATGAATTAATTGATACAGGTGTATTTAATAATGATAGATATTTTGATATATTTATAGAATATGTGAAGGTTTCTTCAGAAGATACTATTGTTAAAATAGAAGCATTCAATCGGTCTAATCAGGTAGCTCCCTTACATTTGATCCCCCATTTATGGTTTAGAAATAGATGGAGTTGGTTCGAAAATCCTGGGAAAAAGCCTGAAATTTATAAGGGTTGTTCTACAAAAGATTATGATTGTTTAATAGCCAATGATGAATCATCAGATAAACTCAGCAATCTGCCCTTTGAATATACATTAGATAAACGATATTTATATTTTCAAAAGGATGGGGAGATATTATTTACTGATAATGAAACCTGTCACCAAGAACATAAGCACACTCATAATCACTATAAAGATGCATTTAATAGGCATATTATACAGGGAGATCCGCTTGCTTATAATGAAAGAGGAACAAAGGCTTGTGTTCATTATAAATTCGCGAGTATTCAACCTAAAAGCTCTGTTGTTGTATATTTGCGTCTAACGGATGAGGAAAAAGAAGATCCTTTTTATAAAATTCATGAAATTATAGATAGTCGAAAGACCGAAGCGGATGAATTTTATGAAGGAATACATCCTAAAAAAGCTTCTTCTGAAGAGAAAATGATACAAAGACAAGCGTTATCCAGTTTGATATGGAATAAGCAAATTTATTTATACGATATTAGTCTTTGGCTTGATGGCGATAATAAAAAAATGCCCCCTCCAGCTTCCAGAAAATATATAAGAAATCAACACTGGAGGCATTTGAACTCCATGCGGATTTTATCTATGCCAGATAAGTGGGAGTATCCTTGGTTTGCTGCTTGGGATTTAGCATTTCAGTGTGTGGGGTGGGCTCTTATAGATACCAAATTCGCTAAAGATCAGATATGGCTTTTGTTATTTGATCAATTTCAACATCCGAATGGTCAGATTCCTGCCTATGAATGGGAGTTTTCAGATTTAAATCCTCCTATTCAAGCATGGGCTGCACTAAAAGTATTTTTGATGGAATTTGAACAAACAGGCAATAAAGATATTGTCTTTTTAGAAAAATGCTTTCATAAGCTTTTAATGAATTTTTCATGGTGGGTCAATAAGGTAGATAGTGCTGGCAATAATGTGTTTGAGGGTGGTTTTTTAGGTTTGGACAATATTGCTGTTTTAGATC
>VGMB01000196.1 GCA_016866585.1 Chlamydiota bacterium | reverse complement strand
CTTGCTCTGGATAAAAAACTTGGTGTAGTCCCTCTCTCTTGTTTTCCTTATATTGGAAGACAACTTCCTTACCGTCTTCCAATTTTTGGAAGAAACGTCCATTGAGTTTACCATCAATATATGTTGCTTCTTCTAAGACATTACCATTTTTATCCCAAAGAGTTTTCTGGCCATGAAGCTCTCCTTCTCTGTACGCAATAGAAGATTGTAAGGATCCTTCCGGATAGTAACTTTTCTGATCTCCTTGAAGCAAACCCTGCTCATTGTAGTACATCACTTTCGCTACTCTATGGGTATTTTTTTTATCCTTAGCTTCTTTAGGATAATAATCTAGTTGTTCCCCAACTGGAACGCCAACTTTAAAATATTTTACTATCCACGGACTGCCATCTTCATACCAAAGAGCAAGTTTGCCATCCATTTTGTCATTTTTATACACAACAGTAGCTTTAACTTGACCGTCGTCATAGTATTCTTCATTCTTTCCTTCTTTTTTTCCCATGGAGAAACTAATGATTTCCTTAAGTTTTCCATTTGGATGCCACTGCTGTACCTTTCCATCTGGCACGTCATTTTTATAATTAGCCTCAACAATAAGGTTATTTTGCTCATTCCATTCTTTAAATACCCCCTGCTTAAGCCCTTTATCAAAATTGCTTAATGATTTTAAAACACCATTTTCATGCCATTCTTTCCTAACTTTATCTATTTGCCCGCCAACATAGAACTCTTCAAAATGGACGTTCCCATTACTGTGCCATACTTTAGAAACACCATCTTTTACCCCGTCTTTAAGTGTCATTAAAATCATCGGGGATCCATTTTCAAACCACTCTTCATATTGGCCATCTTTTACTTTATTCTTATAGGTCGCCTTGAGTTTTAGAGTTCCATTCTCATAGAATTCTTTTTGAACTCCATCAAATTGTCCATCCACATAAAAATAGTCTTTAGCTAGTTTACCATTCTCATGCCACTCCCTATACTCCCCATGCGTTTCCCCATCTTTAAAAAAGTACTCCGTTTTTAAACTGCCATTATCGAAGAACATCTTTACAGGCTCAAGCAAAACACCTTCTTTATCAAAATTTGCAAGGTAGGCCGATTTTCCATTTTCAAATTGAATCCAATGTTTACCAACAGCTTTACCTTCAATAAACTCACATTCTCCTATAACTTTCCCTTCAGTAGAAAAATACAAGTCCTTATCGTGCTTTTTTCCGTTCTTATATGAGGCTTTAAAGCTTTCTTTACCATTAGGGTGATATCTTAAATGAATTCCTACTGGCTGCCCATTTTTATAATCTTGCACTTCAGCAATACTTTTATCTTCATTATAAATCACAAGAGCTGGATTCTTATTGTCAGAATGTAAAACACCATTATTATACTGGGCTGATGCTCTTAAAACTCCATTTTCATACCACTCCATTCCTGTACCATGAGGGACACCATTTTTGTATGGGATCATAGCTGCTCTAGTTCCTGTAGGATAGTATCTTACAAGTTCTTTTTCACGCACATCATCGACATGAAATTCTTCTTCCCTTTTTTCTCCAGTTTCATAGTAGGCAATAGACAATCCATGTCGCTTCCCTTGTTTATAAGATGCCTCAGCTAAAGTTTTACCTTCTGGTGAAAATATCTTCATGTCCCCATGAAGAACTCCTCGATCATAATGTAAAACTCTTTCTATTGCGCCATTTTCATGTAATGAAATATTGACACCATGAGGGACTATAGTACTACCCCAATCCTTAGCAGCCTGTGAAGATTCATCCACCACAATTAAATCCATCTCAGTAGCTACTTGACCATTTAGATAGAAAAGGATCTGTTTTACAGGGGCTTCATTTTCTCTAGAGATTTGCTCGTAAAATAAAACTTTCTTAGGATTTCCATTTGGGTGATATTCCGAAATTTTAGGCCGCCAGTGTGGTTGCCTTTGTTTCAAGGACTCTGCAACGGGCACAATATGAGTTTCTTCTGTAGAATATACGGGACCAAGAAAAAAAGAGGCCGCTAATAGACAGGTTAAAAATCTAGACATACTCTCACCTTTAAAAATTAATTTAAGGGTCAGAATAATGAAAGAAGCTCTTTAGGACAAGAAGAGTCTGTTTAAAAAGTAGGCTAAATTTTTCTGTTATATATTTTTTAATAAACTATAAAAGAAAAGTAGCCTACTTTTGAATTGGAATAACCTAAGATAAAATGTGCTTATTTAATAATCCTGCAATTTTAAGCATATCCACAGGCTTGTTGCCTAGCACTTGGGCTAGCTTATCATCAGGTACGATCATTCTTTTATTTTTTGTATCCTGACATTTTTTATCTTTGATATAAGCCCAAAGACCTTTGACAATCTGAGGACGTGTTAGTTTTTTGTTTCCAACAATTGCTTGTAATTGAGGAGAAAGAGAATATGTCATTTGATTTAAACCTGAAGCTTTTCTTGCTGTAGGTTTTTTTACTGCTACTTTTTTAACAACAGCTTTTTGTACCGCTGTTTTTTTAACTACCGCTTTTTTCTTAGCAGGAGCTTTTTTAACTGGAGCCTTCTTCACAGTTGTTTTTTTCTTCTTAGCCATAAAACTACTTCTTTAAACGTTTATGTTAAATTTGTGAAAACGCCACAATACGTTTTCCCTTGCTCATACCTAACGAATTAAAACGCTTTTATTATTTCTGCAATATTTTTTTTCATTTTTTTAAAAAAAAAGCACTTTTCTTTAATTTTTTTTAAAAAAATGGCTTAATTAAATGAAAATAATATCTGATTAGGTTATTTATCTAAAACCAACCCAACACAAAATAATCCCCCAGACCAGAGGAAAAAGCCCACCAAGACGTGCCGAAGAAGCCTCAATTATAGAATTCTTATGAACAAATTTAGGGCAAAGGATTGTTATAACCCCTCTAAATGCCAAGACCCATCCCAAAATCGTAACAAAGATAGTTTTATCTAAGATCCAGATATTATATAAATTTATAACACAGCAACCAAGAAGAAGATTAATAAATCCAAATAGAAAAAGACATGAGGGCGTTTGTTTAAAGTTTTCCCAGGTATAAATCACCGATTTTGTTTGTAGTAACATCCAAAATCCCAGACACAAAACAACTGGACCAAAAATTTTAGCAATCAAGATGGCATTTTGCTCCACGTATCTCCTCCTAAAATCGCATGTATTAAACTTTTTTAAATTAGTTTTTAATGATTTTATTTGTCAATAGACAGTTCGTAATGCTTTAATAAGAAAGAAGCGCTTTCGGAACTTTTAATCATTTTAGATGAAAGTTGCAATCGGTCATTTGAACAGTATATCCAAAGTTTTTCTTGTTGACCTTCTGATGTATTCCTTGAAAATTCTAAACAGGCTAACTTATCAAAAATTCCATTAGTATACATAGGGTATTCTATTGATACTATTGGTTTATCATCTGACCTTACAAGGTCTATTCCCTTCAACTCTTTGACTAGAAATACCGATCCCTTCATGTGATATACATCTGGAATAATTTGATAAAAATATCGTGATTTTTTCTTAAAGATTTTTAAACTACAGTCACACTGATAACTATTTGAAAAAATTTTAGTCTGCATCAGATCTTCGAAAAGACCTGACACAGAATTTTTAAACTTATACTCTTTCAATAAGTCTATTAGCTTGATAGACACAACTCCTGAAACTAAAACGATAATGAACAGAGATACTAATATCTCTAACAACGAAAAAGCTTTTAACTTACG
>VGMB01000195.1 GCA_016866585.1 Chlamydiota bacterium | reverse complement strand
TAGGCTCCTCTCCTATAACACCATCAAAGAAGAATGAGGTTGTTGAAAGCCTTCTTGTCAGAATAAAAAAATGGGAACACCCTGTGCATGTCCACGAAAGTATAAAGAGACTGGCTGGCATAGCAGGAGTACCAGAGGCAACCCTTGGTGTTGATGGGATGGTTGCTTCTGGTATGGTTAAAAGGAGTCAATCCCTTGAGAAGTTTTCTATAGATCCAAATAAGATTTTAGAGACAGATGTGCTTCGCTGGATATTGCTCAGTGTTGAAGATCAACAAAAATGTCTAGCTATAGCGACTAATAACTTGCAGCCGGCCCATTTTAGAAATCTACCTTGCCAGGCAGTCTACCAGGCGATATTGTCTGCTACAGAGCAAAACATGCCCTTAGATTTCCTGTCTTTAGGTTCTCTCCTTCAGACTGATGAGCAACACAAGGTCCTTTCCGATGTTCTACAACGCAAGATCAACGTACAAAAATCTATTGAGGGGATTAAAGAATCTATTAAAAAGATCCTTTTAAGAAACTGGATGGACGAAAGAGAGGCTATAAAGGTTCAGATTCAAAATGCTTCTCATTCGGAAGAAGAGGTCTTGCAACTGGCAAAGCAATTTGATTCAATAAAGAAAGCTCCACCAGAAATCGTTGAGATTTAGTGTTGTTTGCTTAGGACATTACTATAAAAAGCTGTGCTGTTCTTATGGAATAGGTCTTCAGCAAGTCTTTCTGATGCAAAGCTTTGCTCATAAAGCATTTCAAGAAATCTCGGATAACATGCCGCATTCGACAGTTCGTCATAAAAGCATTTGGAGCTTCCATATTTTTTTTCTATATAACTTTGGGTCTCGTCATCAAAGAAATCAGCCCCAAGACATAAGGTTTTGTCTGCGCCGAGCCTAAGTCCGTATTCTATATGTGAAAATATATCCCAAACATTTTTTCCCCCAGAAAAATGACAGAAAAAATTAATTCCTATAAGACCGTTTCTTTTTATAATTTCTTTTGCAAATTCATCCGGCAGGTTCCTAGCTTTATTTGTAACAAAGCGGAAGTTACTATGACTTGCAATTACAGGGAGGCTGAGACCCCTTTTCTCTATGAAGTTAAGGATATCATAGCAAAGATGATCGCTTGCGTGGCTTATGTCCAAGGGAATGTGCTTTTCATCCATCCACTCGATCATTTTTTTTCCATCATCTTTTAGCCCTATTTGGCATCCAGCGCCACCACCATATCTATTTTCTCCATCCCATGTGAGGCTTATATAAGCTATGTGCTTTAAAGATTTATATATTTGGTTTAATTCAGCGAGCACTAAAGAGATCTCAATATGATCCGGCAGTATCCCTGCGATGTTTTCAAAAGCTGGTAGTATTTGAATTTTTTCGGGAATCTGCGCTTTTATGCTATCTTGATTACCATTTTGTAGTAGAGAGGGGAAGTTTTTGGTTAACGATATATAATCTTGTATCTGCGCTCTGCAGCTTTCTTGTGATCGGCCTTCTCCCGATACATAGATAGCAAGAACCTGGGCTGCTACTTTGCCTGCCACCATCGCCCTTAGATTGCACCTAGACCCATGATCAAATGGGGTCCTCCCTTTTTTATAGCTGAGATATGAGAGCAGATCGCAGTGAATATCAAATACATAAGGTGAGTTTTGAGACATGGGCTTATTACTTACTGTTTGTTTTTTTTAAAAGGTATTTTGCTTTGCGGTAGTTTCTCTGGCAAGGAAAATACTAGTTTATCTGTGAATTGGGGCCGTTTTATGTCGGTTTTATTTAAAATATTATTTTAATAAAAGTTGCGCGAAAACTGGTAATTGCGCAATAATGAGATAGAAAGTTGCGCGAAAAGAGATTTATTGCGCAATAATGGGGTTAAAAGTTGCGCGAAAATAGAGAGTTCCCCAATTTTGAGATGTGTAGTAAGGTTTGAAAATGTCAAAGAATTTTAATAAAGAGTTTGAAAAACTAGTAGAGATCGTCAAGCAGCATCCCGAAGGGATTTCTGTAGATGGGCTCTTGCAATTAACAAATAATGTCACACCTAAAAGAACTATACAGTATAGATTATCTAGTCTTGTTAAATATGGTGTTTTGAGAGTCGAAGGTTCCAGTAGAAATACCAAATATTATTTTAATCAAGGTGTGGAAAATAAACAAAGATTAACATCTATTGAAGCTTCAGAAACAACTTTCGCGATTCCTCTTTCTTTTGAAGGAGCTAGATTGCGTGAACATATATTAGCTCCGATTCAATTACGTCAACATGTGAGCTATCGAAGGGAGTTCTTGGACTCATATGAACCAAATAAAACATTCTACCTATCTCAATCGATTATTGAAAAATTATATAAATTAGGATCTGGCATAGAAAAAGGACGACCTGCTGGGACTTATGCAAGAAAAATCTATCAGCGACTTTTAATTGATTTATCTTGGAATTCCAGCCGCTTAGAAGGAAATACCTATTCTCTACTTGAAACAGAAAGGTTGCTTGAGACTGGAGAAGAGGCCTCAGGCCGAAATCGAATGGATACTCAAATGATTTTAAATCACAAAGAGGCAATCGAATTTATTATAGATATGGCAGAAGAAGTTAATATTAACCGTTATACAATTTTAAATATTCACGGACTTCTATCTCATGATTTACTCATGGATCCCAGAGCGTGTGGAAGATTGAGAACAATGCCAGTTAAAATTGGAAAATCAGTTTATCATCCTGTTGAAGTCCCACAATTAATAGAGGAGTGTTTTCAGCTAATCATCCAAAAGGCAAATGCTATTCAAAATCCCTTTGAACAGTCATTTTTTCTAATGGTTCACTTGCCTTATTTACAGCCTTTTTTAGATGTTAATGAGAGAGTTTCTCGATTGGCTGGCAATATTCCCTTTATTCGAGAAAATTTGAGTCCATTGTCATTTGTCGATGTTCCCGAATCTGATTATATACAAGGATTACTTGCAATCTACGAGCTAAATCGAATTGAACTTTTTCGAGATGTTTTTGTTTGGGCATATGAACGATCAGCATCACTTTATTTAGCGACTCTTGAGGCTCTTGGACAACCAGACCCATTTCGAGTGCGATATCGTGATTTTATACAGCAAGCTGTTTTGACAGTTGTTCAAAATAGGATGGATAAGTTTAGAAGTTCCCAATTCATTTCAAAATTTGCTAAGGAAAACATACCATCTATAGATGAAAATCGTTTTATTGAAGTTGTTGAAATTGAAGTAAGTAGCCTTCACGAAGGGAATTTTGCCCGTTTTAAAATAAGGCCTTCAGAATTTTTTGAATGGCATAGGTCTTGGAAATAAAAAAAATCTAAAATATTTATTGATTTACCTGGTAAAAAATAACTTTTTTTCTTCTTCATAGTTTTCGCGATACTATCTACGGGTATATTTCGGGATTCTTTTATTTCTTCTTTGGAAGATTTCTTTGCTTTTTGCTATAATACTTGGGAATTTTTAAATTTTTTTTTGCATGAGGGTAGCTATGATAGAAACTACGATTCTTAATCTTTGTGAGGATTCTATTATTTTTTCTAAGGCTCCTAATCTAGGGCAAGTATTGTCTTCTTCTATTAAAGACACAGCTCTTGGTGTCCTTAAAAAACAAGATTTGTCCCTTTCCGATCGTTGTCTAAAAAGGATCGCTCTTCAGATTGAAGAAAATGAAAAGGCGAATATAGAAGCTTTTTTACGTTTAGAACACACAAAGTTTTCTCGCACTGTTTTTTCTGCTTCTATTTAGTATTT
>VGMB01000194.1 GCA_016866585.1 Chlamydiota bacterium | reverse complement strand
TCGCCAAATCTTTTATATCTGGTGTTATAAGGGAGAAAGCCAAGGGAGTAGGATTTTTTTCATCTACACAGTCTTCAAAATGTTCTAAAATTGTGCTAGGAGATTTTTTGAGGAGTTTGACTTTATGTAGTGTTTGGCACTCAGATGATGTTTTTTATGAATTCTTGCTTCTTCTTAAAACTTTCTCCGCTCAAGATCATGAAGAACATTTAGAATTATTTGCATTATTGAATCTACTGCAAAAGCTGAGTTTTAATTTCCATTCTCCTTTTTGTAATAGTGAATCGGTAAGTATAACTAATTTTGATCTTGGATTAAGAGCTTTGTTGCGTGCTGCAAAAAGCCCTAAATATCAAAATATCGATTTTGAACAAAGAACGGAAATTCTTTATATGATTGCAAAATATTGCTTATATGATATGGTATCAGAGGAAACAGTCTGTTTGATTGAACAATTTTTATATCAAATTGAGCAAAAAAACTTGAATGTTATTAGGCACATTTGCGATTACAATTCATCAAATTTTAAGAAAAATACGTTCTTTGTAAATAAAAAGATTGATGAGATTAATCCTTATTCAATCCAATCTTATAGTTTAATTCCTTATATATTAACAAAATTATGTGAATTGAAGCACTTTAATTCTGAAAGAGTTTTCAAAGGCTTTAATGAAAGCGTTTTCTTATTGCAATCATTTTACTTAAAAATCGACGAAGTGTATCCAGATCTCCAAGTAGGCCCTTCTTTTATTTTAAAAGATGGTTTTATGTTTAAAACTGCTCTTTTTGCATACAAAAAGATCTTAAACGGGTATCAAAGTGTGGGTGATTATGATAATTCGCTCAATACTTTATTTTTATTTGTAACTATTGCTCGAGCAATAGGAGATTTTCTTCAAGATGTCGATAACCGTGAATTAATTGAATATATATACCCAGATGAAATTTTTTTCAGTACCCTTAGAAGTCAAATAATGGAAAATATTTCAAATCTTTTTTATTGTAGACGAAAAGTGACTGTTCAAACAAGTTATAAATTTACAAATCTTTTAAGACAATTTGTATTTATAGCACCTGAGGACCCCTCAAATATTCAATTTTTTGAACAGATGTTAAAATTCGAAATCGCAGCGCATTTTGCCTCGCCTAAAGTTGATGATAGAGCTGTATTACAACTTGTTGTATGGGGAATGAAATCAATATCAAATTTAATTGATCAAACGGAATGTAAGGTGTTTTTACGATCTCTTTTAAATGCTATACCCGTGACATCTTTAGCAATAGTTTTAAATTCAGACAAGTCTCTTGCAGCAGAGCTTCAAGTTTATAAAAAATAAATTTATATAAATTTATTTTAATAATTAAAACTGATCGATTGTTGACTGCAAAAACGCTCTTAACGGTAGAAGAATATATGTAAGAATTCGTTCAAAATGGTTTAAATATGTTATTTTATTTTGGATTTATATATGCTAAATAAACTTTTTTAAGGTCAATTTGATGTTGATCTAGGAACTCTTCGACAGAGGCATCGTTTAGTAAATACTTTAATAGTTCCCAGTTTTGAGTAAATGCGAAATATTTAAGATAATCAATCTTTGCAGACTGACTGATAGACTCGCATTCTAGTAGCAATTTAATTTTCTTAAAATCACTAAAATATATATCATCCAATTTATCTTCTAGAAGATTTAAATCGCTGCTAATTATATTAACCGAACCAAATTGATTTTCTGAGACATAACTTTCTAGAAGCTTAGGAATAATTGGCAGAAGTGTTTCTTTAAAATTTTCAATTAAATACGAAAGAAGATCCCTTGAGATATTTTTTGCATTTTCAGATATGAGATCTGCAGAGATGTCTGTTGTTTTAGACAGTAAACTTACACACTGCGGATCTAACGGCGCATAGTTTATGATTTTATTTAAGACTACTTTAGAGTCATTTTCACCTAATTTTGTATTTCTAAATTTCAAGTAATCTAGTAAAATTTCTGCATAATAGAACTCTGCTTCATGTAAAGCAGTTACTATGTCAACAAGCGAGATTTGTAGTGTTCCCTCTTCTATTAATCGGAAAATTTTCTCTTTGTTTGGATTTTTTTCGATTGTGGTGAAAAGTTCTTTTAACATCTTTTTATTGCATTTATTAAAATAATTAAAAGCAAATAAGATTAAATCAGAGTCATTAGATTTAAGGCATTCAACGCGAATATCTTTTAGTTCGTATGAATCTCTTTTTGAAATATTTTCATCCAAAATTGATGCTTTTAGTCTTTCTTTTTGTAATTCATAGCCAGTAGTAGAGTTTAAGCTATTATAGCAATGAAGTTTTATACTAAGATTACTTTTGCTAAGAATGATATCGAGAAAGTAATTAACTAAAAATTCATTTCCTGAGTCTTTTACTAAATCTAATGCATTATTAGCGATCCTTGGGTCTGTTATAGTTAGCTTAGTATCAAAAATGTGAGTCAATAGAACGAGTTGAACCTCTTTTAGCTTGGGTGTCTTAGAGGTTTTTAAAATTTCATTGATAATCTTATCGCTTAAAGTGAAGTTGTCTTCTAATATCCGATGAAAAATTTCTGCATCTAAATAACCACATAAACCAGGTTCTTCTTGCAATAGGGATTTTTGGTCTTCTATAGATAAGATTGCGTTTATGCCAAAGGCTTGATCAAAAAGTATTTGTATGTTTTTTTTGTCCCATGGTTTTAAGGAATTTATCAAAGAATTTTTTAAAACCGTGGCGGAAATAGGGTGGAATAAATTTAAACATTGATGTATAAATACAACGTCGTTAGCTAAGCACAGATTGGTAAGGATGTTCGCTTGAGTCTTTTCATCTATCTCATTTTGTAAACTTATAATTTTTTTAAATTCATCTAAATTGTAAATATTCTTTTTAATGATAACCTTTTCAATGTAGTTTAACAGTAATTCTTTTCGATAATTTGTTTGTTTTAAATCGAGAGAGATTTCGTCTGTTCTTTGAATAAGATTGGTGACAAAATAGCAGATAAGATAAGGATTTTTCGTTTTAAAATTTTTTTTAACAAACTCTTCAATTGTGCTATCAAAATTTTCTGACAAAAAATCTTCAAATGCTTTAAAAACTTCTAAACTCGTAACATATTCATCAATATTTGCTATGATTTTTTTTCTGTTATCGACTGTAAGTTTTTTCGCTAAAGATGATATTATAATGGCTAGTTCTTGTTTGTTTGAATACTTTTCAACTTCAATCAGATTTTTGATTACTAGATCTTCAAAGATTTTAGGATTAATATTTTTAAGTATTTCAAGCCCTTCTAAATCTGAATTGTAAAGTTGGAAAAAAAAGGACGATTCGAATAACAATCTATCATTTTTTTCACTAGTGAGGGTTGTTATGCCTTGAAGCTCTTTTGGCAAAAAAAAGGTGTTTTCTTCATTCGAGCGAGATGTTATTGAATGCATGGGGAGGTAATAATTTTCTAAAAATTGCGAACATATTGGATGAGAATATGCCCATAGGTCAGCTGATACTGGACTAATCCTGTTTATGTCTAGGCCGAATGATCTGTAGATAGACTCTTCTAACCATTCCCCGATTGCTGCAGATCCTCTAGTAAATGGGGTACAATGTGCAAAGCTATATCGCAAAACTCCAACTCTAGTCTTAAGTTCTTTAAAATCATTTGTATCGTTTTCAATTTCCCAATTTAAACACTCTTCAAAAACACCGGCACATAAGTTGAGAACTTGATCAGAACAACTCAAATACGTATTATTTACTTGAAGTGAATCTAAATTATAGTTTTCGTCGGTTTTTAAATCTGCCAAACAAG
>VGMB01000193.1 GCA_016866585.1 Chlamydiota bacterium | reverse complement strand
TAGAAGATCTCCAATTTGAAAACCTATCCTTAGAGCTTTATCTGAATAACATGGTCCTATGCCTTTCCCTGTAGTTCCTATAGCTAGGTCTCCCTTACTTTTTTCATATAGCTTATCAAGAATCTTATGGTAGGGCATAATGATGTGAGCTAAACTTGATAACTTCAATCTACCCTTGAGGTTTACTGCATTTTTCTCTAATTGCATGATTTCCTGAGCTAAAACAGCTAGATCAATCACAGTTCCTCCCGTTATCAAGCATTTAACGTTTGGATATAAGGCACCGGAAGGAACAAGATGAAATTTATACTCAACATTATCGACAATTATAGTATGACCAGCATTGTTGCCACCCTGAGAACGAACAACATAATCAGCTTTCTCAGATAACAGATCTACAACTTTTCCTTTGCCCTCGTCCCCCCATTGAACTCCGACAACAATTATACTTTTTTTCATATTACACGCTCAATCTGTTCAAAATTTGAATAAGCAGCATATATGATGATGAATTTGAGTGGTAATTATTTTTGAACTAAGTCATAATCGGACATTTACTCTAAAAATTGTTTTAACTAGACAGAATCTTCACTCATAGATATTGTTTCGAAAAAAATCTTTAGTCTCTCTACCAAGGAAACCAATTAAAATGGAAAAGCAAAAACGCTGGCAATTCTTTTTAATCTTAGGAGTACTTTTACTTACAGTTTACAATATACTCCCCACACTTTTCTACTACACGAAGCCGCTAAAATCACAAGTCGATGAGAAAAAGTCCCAAGAAATAGCTTTAAGCATATCAAAAAGGGTAAATGATTTAGAGAAACAATCTATTGCTTGGCTCGGCTCTTTCTGCAATTTATTAAAGGTTAAGCCTTCTAATATTACAATCAACGAGCAGTCTCCAGATCTTATTTCAATAAAATTTTCAAGTAAATCTGACGCGGATATATTTACACATTTTCTTCCTAGGGCTGGTGCTTTAATTCCTTTTTTTCCTTCTCAGCTTTCAATACACGGAAATGGAGATCAAAACACAGTAACACTTAAAAGAAAAATACCAATACGCTTTAAAGAAACTGAACTAAATTCATATTTTCAGTTTTCTCAAAAGTATAGTAGTGATGGTACAATCGAACCCCTATATAAAGCACTCACAACCGACAGAATATTAGAACTCGCGCTTACCTTAGGAGGATCTGGAGAAAACGCCCAAACTACACAGGCTTTAATCAACGCTACTGACAGCTCACTAAAGGAAGAATTATCTCTTCAATTAGCTCAAAATTTAAATTCTTTTATTAAAGTTTATGGTGAAAACAGCGAAATCTCTAAAAGATTTTTCGGAAGCTTTTTTCAAAACGAAGAAACAAGTAAACAAGACAGCATACAGAAGCTCACATTACAACTTGAAGCAGCTAAAGAGTCTATTGCTTTTGAAAGAAAAAAACTTCAAGCTGATAAATCAGATCAAGTAATAGAACAAAAAATTGCTGTATCTAATTCAAGAGAAAAAACAATAGAATTAGCAATTTTATTACTAAGGAAGAATTCTACAGCATTTATTCAAGGTAAATCCCCCTGGACATACTCTACTGCCGCCCAAAAAGTTCAAAAAAGCATTGGATCGTCCTCGAACATGTCCACCTGCCAAACCTTAGACCTTGAGGGTAAAAACCCATTTTTTGAAAATATTTTCATCAATTGGCAAAACGAAACAATTGAACTCACACTTTTCCCCGATGTGCAAAAAAAACTCTCTTCTCTAGCAAAAGATCCCTCTAAATTAGAGCAAGCAGAACAGTTTTTATACAACCAGATAGCTTACGTAAACAGGGTTTCCGGAGAAGACATCCAAAACAACAATAAAGCCTACGAGATCAAATTAAGCGAACTTGAAGGCAGTCGCAGCATACTGGCTTTCCGCTTAGGAGCAATCGCTGAGGTGAAAGCGCAAGAACTCAAACAAACTTTGATAGAAAACTGGAATCCATCACACGCTGACTTCAAACCAGATTCATTTCCAATTTGGGATTTTGAAACCTACCAATCTCTGCCTTCTGAACAAAAAAAACTTGGAATTGTTATATACTCACCCGTTCTTCAATCCAAAAGTCCTGAGATTGGCTTCCGCATGAACTCTATTTATGTGATTGCAAAAGGAATGGAACGAATCATCAAAAAATATGAACAAGTTAAAGACTCAGATCAAGCAAAGTTATTTCTCCAAGATTTTTATAAACTAAACATGATTTTACAAAAATCAGGATTCGTTGGATTTTCAGGATCAGAATTCCCATTAAATCGCGACTTCAAAGATGATTACATTTTCGAATGTTCTGACTATTTTAATTCTGTACTAATGGCAACTAGAGAAGCTTTCGAAGTAAAAGGGACTAAACGCTATGCGATACTAGAACTCTCAACTGTGGAACAAAGAATTTTGACTGAAAACAAAATTGATAATGACGTTCACCAGGACCTTTTAAAATGGCGAGATGACTACCGCTCTGCGCAATCAAATTCAAGAGGGTCATCCAAGTTCGATGTTCCTGAACTTACAGTAAGTCCATTTTTCAGCAATATATCGCTTAGTCTGAGAAAATATTTTAGAGGTGATGATAGGAAAATCCTTCATTGGGGATTAGACCTGTCTGGCGGAAAAACTGTACAAATTGAACTTAGAGACAACAATAATAAAATAGTCACAAATGAAGCCGATATAAAACAGGGCATAAACGAACTTTATGCAAGAGTTAATAAAATGGGGGTTTCAGAAGTTACTATCAGACAAGAAGGAAACTTCATAACACTTGATTTTCCTGGTTCGCAAGGAATTTCAGCATCGGAGCTTGTAAAAGCTTCTTCTATGTACTTTCACATCGTTAATGAAAAATTTACTCCAAGCAATAGATTATTATCGGAATCCATCAATCGTTTTTTACAAGATGTTTGGAATGAAGCTATTGTAACAAATAAAAAGTCCGCTGAGGATATTAATCTAATAGCATGGAAACAAATATACGGCGATTCTCTAGATCCTGAAATTGCTCAGCCAAGAGGAGAATCCGGAAGAATCCTTCACCAAAATGGACTCAGATTAGCAAATCCATTAGACCCTATGGCATCTAACGAATTTAGCCAAAAATACTCCAAAATAGCAATTATGAGAGGAAGTGATTATACTCAATGGCAAGGGCAAACACATCCTTTACTAATCGTATTTAATAACTATGCTTTAGAAGGATCAAATCTAGAGAACGTTCATTCTTCTTATGATCCATCAAAAGGCAATTTTCTTTCATTTGGAGTTAAATCATCTTCTACAGATCATAATGGATCAAAAATCAACCCTAGAAACGACTTAGCAGCCTGGACATCTTTATATGCCAAAGATAAAGTGATAGGGTCCCAAAATGAATCATACTCTGGTGGAAGAGGCTGGAGAATGGCTGTAATTCTCAATGGCAGTATCGTAAGCGCGCCTACATTAGACTCTGCAATTAAAGACTCTGCAATGATATCAGGAAGTTTTTCTCAAAGGGAAGTAAACCAACTCGAAGCGGATCTAAAAGCGGGCTCCTTAACTTTTACGCCAAAAATATTATCTGAAAAAAATGTTAGCCCAGAGCTAGGCTCTCAAGAGCGTCATTTAGGTATTCTTGCGACTGTTATTGCCCTGATTCTTGTGATTGGTAGCATGATTGGATACTATAAACTCGGCGGAATTGTTGCTTCTGTTGCCGTTGTGTTTAATCTATTGATCATGTGGGCTACGCTCCAAAACATTCAAGCTACACTAACACTACCTATGATAGCAGGCTTGATCCTTACAGT
>VGMB01000192.1 GCA_016866585.1 Chlamydiota bacterium | reverse complement strand
ATCATTTTGCACTGAAATACAAAATTTTGATCAAAGCTAATCAAATAGCTTACGAGGAGCTTAAGAAATTACAATCTTTTGAAGTTGGTTGCGTAAGGTGAGTAACCAATATGAAAAAATTGCAATAGCACAAGTGCATCGGGATGAAAACGATCCAAGAAAACCTGATAATTACGATTCAATACAAAAATTCTGGGAAAGGTTAGGTTACATAGAGAATCCTGAAATGATAGTTCAGGCTCCATATAAAGAAATAGGAAGTACAGAAATTGTTCCTCACTCACTGATTTTTTCTTTTAAAGAATTAAAGTAGGACAACATTTACTCGCAATCTGCGAGTATTTGTTTGCTCATATTTCATAAAAATTTATAAACCTATCTCAATAAATTTCTTTGAGCATAATGTTCTTATTTATTTACCAGACGGAAACAAAGCAAAAATGATGAGGCTGTGTTTGACTATGCAAGCAATTTTTAAAGTCAAAATTTCCGGTATAACTTCAAATGCTGAAACGTTTCAAAACCAAAAACCAATAATTGTTGCCAGTAGTAGTACCTTCGAAGATCCCTAAGGTTTATCGTAGAAAGTAGGGTGTAGAGTTTTTTTGGGTGTTTAAAATCTTTAGGGCTTCTAAATGTAGTCATGTTTTACTTCTAGACCGATAGTTTTAGTTTTGTTATGAAGAAAATTTAATGTAAATCATCGTATTTGTTAAATTTATTGAAGGGGATTAATGACATCTTTTACAGAAACAGATTGGTACTCTACAGATACAGAAAAAATTTTCAGTGCATTACAATCCTCAGAGGCTGGTTTGTCTGAAGATGAAGTAAGAAAAAGGTTGCAATCATTTGGATATAATATAATCAAAACCAAACCATCGGATACCATTCCCCGGATTCTTTTTCGTCAATTACACGATCCAATAGTATATGTACTACTTTGTGCAGCAGCTTTAGCAGCTATGCTAGGTAAAATCAATGATAGCTATGTGATGTTATTCGTTGTGCTTATTAATGGATTCATAGGATTTATCCAGGAATACAAGGCTCATAGATCTATTAGAGCGCTCAGTTCGATGATTCCCCATAAAACTTCTGTTATTAGGGGAGGAGAAATTAAGTTAATTCATTCTACACATCTTGTTCCAGGAGATGTGGTGGTATTAGAAGCCGGAGATAGGATTGCAGTAGACCTAAGGATTTTTTCAGAAAAAAATTTATCTTGCGATGAATCTACTTTAACTGGGGAATCTGTCCCGGTAATTAAGAAAGTAGACACGCTACCACAAAGTACAGTTCTTGCTGAAAGAAGAAATATGGCATTCAACGGTTGCTACGTGGCTTCAGGTGTTGGACGAGGAATAGTAGTTGCAGCAGGTGTAAAAACTGAGTTCGGTAAGATTTCTAAGCTTGTTGAACAAGTTGAAGTCCTTCAAACCCCAATGTCAATCACTGTAAGAAAAATTGCAAAATCGATTACTTTGGGGGTTTTGTTAGTTAGCTTTATTTTGTTTTTGATAGGGTTCATGCGTGGCAACAGTTTATTTGATGCAGGCCTTGCTGCCATAACACTAGCTGTTGCTGCTTTACCCGAAGGGTTACCAGCTATTATTACGATAGCATCCTCTATTGGGGTTCTTAGGATGGCTAAAAAACAAACACTAATTCGACAGTTGCCCGCAGTTGAGGCTCTAGGCAGTACGAGCATAATTTGTACAGATAAAACAGGTACTCTCACCTATAATGAAATGACTGTGCAGCAAATTTGGACTCCATCTGGTTTTTCATTCGTTTCTGGAGGAGGGTATTCTTTAGAGGGACATTTTGAGTTCCCTAATATTCCTGGAATAAATCAAGAAGTTGAAGAGCTTTTAACAGCTGCAATATTATGCAGCGATGCTACTTTAGATCAAACTACTGATGGTGTGACTCCTATCGGTGATCCAACTGAAATAGCGTTAATTGTTGCTGGAAGAAAAAAAGGAATGTCTGAAGATAAGATACGTTGCTCGTGGAAGCGAAAAGATCTTATTCCATTCGCATCAGAAAAACGTATGATGTCAACGCTTACCTTATCTCCAAATTCTCAGAATTGCATATTTATTAAGGGGGCTCCAGAGGAAGTTGTAAAAATTTGCAGTGGAACCTCTGATTTAGAAAAATTACCGGCTCAAGCACATTCCATGGCCAAAGAAGGCTTAAGGGTTCTTGCTGTAGCTAAAAAAGAAATCAACCAGAATATTGATGAATTGAAGGAGTTAGATGTTATTGATGGATTTACATTCCTGGGATTTATTGGAATGATAGATCCGCCTAGAAAAGAGGTATATCAAGCGTTAAAATCGTGTCATGAGGCTGGTATTAATGTAAAAATGGTTACTGGAGATCACCCTTTGACGGCAGAGGCTGTGGCGCGTGATTTAGGTATTCTAGGTAAGGGTAAAGTCTTATCAGGCCAAGAGATCGCTAGTTTGACTTCAGATGAATGGAAAAAAGCCATAACTGCTACTCAAGTCTTCGCTAGGGTCGCGCCAGAGGATAAATTGAAATTAGTCGTAGCATTACAAGAACTCGGTCACGTTGTTGCAATGACAGGAGATGGAGTAAATGATGCTGCTGCTTTAAAAAGAGCTGATATTGGAATCGCTATGGGTATCAATGGAACAGCCGTTGCCAGAGAGTCTTCAGATATGATTCTTGCGGATGATAATTTTGCCAGTATAGAATTAGCTGTTGAAGAGGGGAGGCGTGTTTACGATAACTTGATCAAGTCGTTGACTTTTGTGATCCCAACGAGTTTAGGATTAGCTTTCATAATACTATTAGCTATTTTATTTTTTCCGGTTAAAGAACAAAGCGTTCTCTATCCGATGTCCCCAATTCAGATTTTATGGATCAACTTGGTTGTTGCTGTGGGTTTGTCATTAGCTCTTGGATTTGAATCTTCGGAGCCAAATATCATGAAACGACCACCAAGAAAGAAAGAAGAGTCTGTTTTTAGTAAATATTTGGCTGTGAAAACTATTGCCATTTCCTTGGTCATGGCGTTGGGAACGATAGGGGTTTTTCTTTGGGAATACAAAAGGGAAATAGCAACAGGTGCTTTAGAAATAGTTGCTTTAGCGGAGGCTCAAACGATTGCAGTAATAGCAATGATGCTTTTTCAAATTATATACTTATTTAATTGTCGTTCTTTGAGCCCATTAAAAAAGATTTCTCAACTTTTTTCTAATCCCATTTTATTTATTGGCATTGGTTTTGTTATTCTTGTTCAAATAGCATTTGTTTATGTGCCTTTTATGAATAGGATATTCAAATCTCATCCCTTAGATTTTGGAGCATGGATGATTTCCATTTTTGCGGCTCTTTTTATGTTACCTGTATTAGGGTTAGAAAAACTTATTAAAAAGAAGTTAGATAATACTTCGCTTTGAAGTTGCTTGAGTTTTACACTTTCAATTTTGAAATGGGTTCTTAGGTAATAAAAAAGAGCTTTAGATTTAGACTAAAGCTCTTAATTTTGTATGGAGGTGGAGAGAATCGAACTCTCTCAAACTTTCTCCGATATCTCTCTTGAGAAAATGTGAAAAATCTGGGTATTTTCTGGAGAATTACGCAGTGTTTACGCAGTTTAAGAAAGAATTGTCACATTTTTGTGCGTGTACGACCAGTGAATGTAACAAGGATTTTCCTCTATGTCACAGCTGTTACAGATGTTACATACGAAAAAGAGAAGGCTAGACTGTCCGTTCCATTTTGAAATTTGTTAGCTGAATACCCTTTCTGACGATTGTTTGTTGAGTTACGATTCTAAATCTCCATTTTTCAAAAAAAGGCTTTGTAGTGATGCTCACTCCAGCATAGATGAGGTG
>VGMB01000191.1 GCA_016866585.1 Chlamydiota bacterium | reverse complement strand
ACTGTAAGCCTGAAATCCAATCCTACTTACAACAAGGAAACGCATCTACCCTTCCATACGAAAGTAAATATTTTGACTTAGTAATATCAATCAATACTCTTCATAACCTTAAGTGTTTTGATCTTGAAAAAGCCTTGCTAGAAATAGAGAGAGTTGGGAAAAAAGACAAATATCTTGTTGTTGAATCATTTAGAAATGAAGAAGAAAAAGTTAACCTTCTTTATTGGCAGCTTACCTGCGCCTCTTTTTATTCCCCTGAAGAATGGAATTGGTGGTTTGATAAAACTGGATTTAATGGCGACCATTGCTTTATCTACTTTGAATAATTAGATCTACTATTAATAAAAGGTCTAGAGAAATGTGTATTGAGTAGAGAAAACTCTACTCAATACACATAAATTATTTCTTTTTACATCCGACTGCTATGAAATAATGAGCTAAAGGTAAGTATCCAGTATGAACCACTTCATCATTAGCAGCAAAAATAAATACAATATCAAAAAACTTGCGCATCTGAGCTTCTAATCTTTCATGAGAATATATATTTACATGCCCTTTTTTAGATATTTCACTAGCGAATTCCTGGCTTATTAAGCTTGGAGTGCCTATAACAACCATTCCTTCAGGCTTAATACTATCAGCCATCGATTTGATAAAATCATCTGAATTTTCCGGAAATATATGTTCAATAACATCAAAATTAACAACAGCATCCCACTGTTGGTTTGTCTGAGTCTCTAAAACATTTTCTGAAGAAAAACAAATATTTTCTGATTCATAATTATTTTTAGCACTCTGTATAGCTTCTTCATCAAAGTCTACACCTTTTGCATATCCGCACTCTTTAGATAAAAGATAGGTCCCAGTCCCTTCATTACACCCAATATCTAGAACTTTTTTTCCGTTACCAATTAATTTAGCTGCAAATTTATAGTAAGACATATGGTGTAAAAATCTTCCAGGAGTCTTTAAATACCAATATGATACATATCTCCCGAATCGTATTTCTTTCTGGCCGTCCATGTAATCTGCAACACAACTCCAATTAGATTTAGTCTCTTCCATAATTTATCTCCTATGACAACCAACACAAAATAGATAATGACACATTCCAGCGAAACCGGTATGGGCAATCTCATCATTCATTCCGAAAGAAAAAACCTGATGAAAATACTTTTTCATTTCATCAGCTAAGCGTTGCTGAGAATATAAGTTTACATGGCCTAGCTTGCTTGCAGGGGAAGCATATTGATCAGATGTAATATTAGGTGTGCCAACGACAACTATGCCATTTTCTGAACAGTTTTGTATAAGCGTTTTAAAATATAAGTCTTCATATTCTTTATGTATATGCTCTATCACATCAAGGCTTATGACTGCATCAAACTCTCCGTATTTTTTATCCATAAAGTCATCATGAATAAAAGTATATTTATCCGAATCGAAGTTTTTGTTGGCACTTATAATTGCAGGCTCATCAAGATCAATTCCTGTATAACTTCCTGCATTTTTAGCAAGTAAACTAGCTCCTATACCTTCACTGCAGCCTAATTCTAATACACTTTTAGCTTGTAAAATCATCTTTGAAGAAAATTTATACCTTGACAAAACAAATCCCAATCTCTTTGGGTCATTTCTAAAATTAAAAGACCAATGCCTTCCAAAAGAAACTGAATGATTACCTAAGAGATCCTTAGTTTCATCCCAAGTTTTTTTCTCATCTATTTCTTGCATGTTATATTTCTCCAAACTGATGCACTTTTTTATATTCTATATATATCCGGTCAATAGCCTGTGCTACTGTAAGAAACTTAAAGGATAAAAGATTAGATCCATCTATTGATACCATAGAAGTGTTTTTTGGACGTTTAAATTTTTCATTCAAATCATCTAAGGATATTTTTTTAATAAGTTCCGCATCTACTCCAAATTTATGAGCTAACATAACTCCCATTTCATATCTTGAAAAGGACTCTGTTCCACAAAGATGGAATAACCCTCGTGATTTATTTTCTATTAGATATTCAATCGATCTAATTACATCCTCTATATATATTGGAGAAAATTTCTGATCCGCAGCTAAGGAAATATCTTGTTTAGTTAATAACTTACGGGCCATCTCATCGAATAAAGTGTTATCTCCGCAGGATATACCATATACCTTACTTAACCTGATAAGGATGCATTTATCCGGATAAGAGCTCTGAATTCTTTTTTCAAGATCTTCTTTTTGTCTTCCATATTCATTTAATGGTCGTGTAGGGCTAAGCTCTGAATAATTCCCCTCTATTCCATCGAAAACATAATCCGTAGAAAACACAATTGGAGTAATATTTTTTTCTAAAAGTTTTTCAACTAAAAATAGAGTTCCAATAACATTACTTTGATTTGTAATTTCAGGATTTTCTTCACAAAAACCAATCTTAGGAATGCCACAACATATAATCCCATGGGATATTCCATTTAGATCGATATTAGAAATATCTGGTTTTTGTAGATCGAAAAAAGAATGTTCATTAGTGAGTTTATGATGTGTTCCTATTAACCTGATCGATTTATTTTGAAACTTTTCAAACAGTTTTCTTCCTATGTAGCCTTTCGCTCCGAAAATAACTACACCTATAGTTCTTTTTTCAGGTCTATGTTTGTACTCAAATAACATAAAAAATTACCATCACTTTTTGTTTTTCCAGGATTCACAGAGAACTACAATAAACTGAACGTGATCAATCTGCTTACTTCTGTGTATTATCCCATAGAGATGTTTAAATATATATAACATGTTCGTAGTAATAAATTTAAATAAAAATGAAAGCTGCAACTTTTGGTGTTAAATTCAACTTTCTAGCGCCAACTACCAGTTTGTTAAATGCTTTTTATGAAAAATTTTTATAAAGAAACAGATTCTAGCAAGATAACCATAGAAAAAAATTAAATTTGTGCAGAACTGATTAAACGAAAGACTAGGAAAGGTTCTAGGTTAGGAAATTCCTAAAAATGCATTTAAAAAAACTGATTGGTTTGCTAGAAAGTTGAATTCAGCAAATGAATAATTTAAGCTGCTTGCTACATTCTTACCTTTAGGAATTAACAATCGGAATTGTGGGTAGAAAAATGTGTTTTATGAATAAAAAAATCTCTTAATATTTTTTTAGATTTATTTTTTACTGCAAAAAATAATGTGTAGAAAAATACATAAAAATATTTACGTTTAAATAGAAGGGTGGGATTTTCCTTTACTATAATTTGAAGCAATACAGCCTTAATAAAAAAATGTTTAATTCTCTTGTCTTGATCTAAAAGATCTAAAAAAGTTTGAAATGCCTTTTTTCTTTTTTTGCGATCGCGCTTACAATTAGCAGATAATGTGTTATATGAAAATCTATAAGAAGATAAGAATTTGGGCAAATAAGCAACGGGGTGCTGTGATGCGATACAAAAGTTAAGATACCAATCAGATAAATCGGCTAAAGAGCTGCAATAGCCATTATATTTAATAAATAAATCGGTCTTTAAAATACAGGAGCATCCCCACAAAAAACAATTTCCTTGTTGTTTTAATTTGATCATTTGATGGGGTTTTATTTCTTGAGCGAAACTCGCAGTTGGAATATTTTTGTAGTATGAAGTACTGCCTCTATTATTTTGGTTAATTACGATCGTATCAGAAAGTAAAAGACCAGAATCTGGGAATTGTTTAGCTAAAGACATCATTTCATAAAAGTAAGCAGGATCTAATATGTCATCTGCAGCAAGGAAACTTACGTATTTTCCCTGTATTTTATCTTTCAAAGAATTAATGCTTTCACATACTCCTCTATTGGTTGAGTTTTGAATAAATTTTATCCTGGGGTCATTTTTAGCGAAATTTTGAATAATTTCC
>VGMB01000190.1 GCA_016866585.1 Chlamydiota bacterium | reverse complement strand
TGGGAGAGAAATCCCGGCTCCAGTTGGATTTTCTTTATTATGATTTGACGGATCACCCCACTGATAAAATCCCGATGCCTGTGTCATAAAAAACCCCTATTACATGCTGATTATAAATAGATTTAAGCACAAAAAAAAGCGCTAGATGATTTTCGAATTGGAGTATAAATAATAGATAATATTATGAAACGTTTTTCTTAAGAAATACTTACTTTACCAAAACACTATCGATGTAATCTATTGTAGAAACAAGCTCATCTTTGAGGACATCTGGAGCATGCTGTTTAGATTGAACTGCGAAATCTTTCGCCATTTTATACTCACCACGGCTAAGAAAATACTGAGCAACCATAAGCTCAATCTTCCATAAATTTTCGCAATCTGATGAACCAAAATTTTTTATGTATTGAACAAGAGGAGAAACAACTTCTATTGAATTTTTAGTTTTCTTGCGGTTTTGCATATTCGTGAAATCTACGATAGCAAGCCTAAGCTGTGATAATCGTTTATTTTTTGGATCCATCTGGATGATTTTTTTTCTTAAAGAAATCATCTCAGGATGTTTAAACTTTCTATGTTTTGATAAAGCTTCGTACTTTTCTAAATAAAAAAATGGACTTTTACAAATCTTGAGGCCGACATCTATTATTTTGTTTTTTATATTGTTAAAGCCATGATAAGTGGCTATCTGATATAGATTTTCTAAATCCTTTTCATCCTTAACATCTTTGATAGTATCTAATGAACTTATAAGATTATTAAATGCATCAAGACCCTCTTTCCAATAGATAGCAAGCCCTTTACCATCACAAGAAAGAAATCCTTCTTTTTTAATAATCTCACCAAAGGGAGAAAGAAGAAGAAACGTAGGAGATTCTTTGACATCCAACGAACTCATTAAATTCTTTAAATTAGAATCAAAAGCACATGTTGAAGGTATTTCGACTTTAGCAAAAATACAAGTATCTATCAAAAAGGATTGAAAACTTTCATCTGAAAAAACCTCTCGTTCCATTTTTTGAGACCAAGGACACCACTGCGATCCCAAAAACATAACAATTAAAAATTTATTCTCTTTCTCAGCTTTATTCTTGAGCAAATCTAAAGCGTGCTCAGAATCAACAGAATAAAAAAATGATGGTGCGGACTCTAGAGCTTGTGATTTGGCTGGGGAAACAAAAAAAACGATCGTAGCAAATAAGAATTGCAAAACCAACGCCATATAAACACCTATTTAAGCTCTAAAAGAGTCCCTCAAACCTCATATAAAAAAAAATTAATTAAACACCAATCTATTTGTTAAAAAATAAATGAGATCGATTTCAGAATTGAGTAATTTATAAAAAATGACTACAATTCATTCATTATTTCTTAATAAAAGTACATGTAATGAATAAAGACCTTCCCACAATAATCTTGCGACACCGCAGAGAAAATTTAAAAAAATGCAGCCTGCGCGGGCTTGAAGGAAGAGAAGATATTCACTTCTACACATATCCAACAACACCCCTTCCTATAATGAGCAACTACATACTTTTAGGTATGGGGGGAAAACCGCTAAGTAAAGAAGATAAAAATAGTCCCCTGTTCTTGATCGATGGAACATGGAGGTATGCTGAAGTAATGAAAAAACAAATTCCTAGCGCAAGTACAATCGAGATAAGAAGTTTGCCTGATATTTTCGTTACCGCATACCCAAGAAGACAACTCGATTGTCCTGACCCATCGAGAGGACTTGCTTCCGTAGAGGCGCTGTATATAGCTTATGTACTTATGGGTAAAAATGCGGAAGGTTTGTTAGACAACTACTACTGGAAAAACGACTTTCTAGAAAAAAATAAAATGGCTTTTAGAGCATTTCAGACCGCCGATTAAATTTTTATTCTTTTCTAATTAATTTCTTTTATGTCATAAGACTTGTTTTACGATTTTTTTTAAGAGAACGATCTCCATATCAAAACTGAAGCAGGGCTCATGAACAAAGTGTTTGCAAGTCTTATATGCTATTCTATTATGCTACCTATGCTGCTACCAGCAGAACAAAGCACAAAGTCATTACAGACAAAAAAGAAATATTCTCGATCTGAAATCAGCCAGTCTGCTAAATCGAAAAATTCAAATGAAAATGAACGGAGCGATAACTCTTCACAGCTAAAGAATAAAAATACCAACCTTGTTATTTCAAAAAACACAAATGAAAATAACAAAGAAAAAAAATCAACTAGAAATTCTCGTCCTGTGTTATTAGTTGCTTCTGATGAACAAATCAGTATCGATGAAATGGAGCAGAGTCTAAAAGCTGAGTGTGAACCAGGCCCAAACAGTTTTAGATTCAGTATGTCACACACAGAAGGCAAAGGGATTGGATACAACCATGGATATACATCTCTTGACATGTTCTTCACCTTTGGTTCTATCCATAATTTCAGACCCTTTTTCGATATACGCGGGCACATGTCTAATGACGGTAATCCTTCAGCAAACGTTGGATTTGGCGTAAGATATTTACCAAACAGCATAAATGCTATATTTGGAGCTAATGCATTTTTCGATTTTAGGCAAGCACGCCACTCAACATTTGAGCAATTGGGCGCAGGCTTTGAAATTTTAGGCACACAGTGGAAAATGAACGCTAACTGTTATTTTCCGATTATCAAAACAACAAACGTTATCGACACTAGCTTCTATAAATTCTCAGGTCATAACGCGTTGATTCACATCCAACGTGAAATTGCGATGAAAGGGGCAGATGCAAACCTTGGTAGATCGCTAATTCAAAGAGGACATTACAACCTAGATGCTTATATTGGTGGTTATTATTTTGAAGGTCACAGAGGTTTAAAAGCTCCGGGCGGATATTTTAGATTAATATCAAACCTATCTGAATTTGTAAGCGTTGGTATGCAGACCTCCTATGACACTTTGTTCAAGGGAATACTGCAAGGGACTGCAGCAATAAACTTTCCGATAGGAAAAAGAGTGAAAACAGGTAACAAAAAAAGGTCATGTTACACAGAGCTTGCACTTGCTAGAGAGCTAACGCAGCCTGTATCTCGCTTTGAGATGATTGTCACCCATCTTAACCAAGAAACCTCACCTGCTTTAGACCCTAGAACCATGCAAACACTAAATATCGTATTCGTAAACAATCAAGCTGCAAAATCGGGTGACGGCACAGCGGAAAAACCATACAAAACGATATATGCAGCGCAGAACAACTCAAAATCTGGAGACATGCTATATGTATACTCTGGTAATCGAACAACCTTAGGAATGAATAAAGGATTAACACTTAAAGACAATCAATGGCTTCAAAGCTCAGCTTTAAGTTTTGATGCATTTTCAACTGTGGGTCCTGTTGTTATACCAGCTCAAACATCAAGCTATCCTCATATAAGTGGGAATCAAAATGCTATTAAACTTGCGAATAATAACATAGTTAATGGATTTATATTGTCAGCTGAATATGTGGGCATTTCCGGAGAAAATATCAAAAGTGCGGAAATCACGAATAACAAGATTAGCAGCTTATCCAGTACAAACATCGCCCTTTTTGACGTAAGTGGCACTATCACCATAGAGTCGAATACAGGGAAAGGATCCGGTGGAGTTTATATATCATCCGACAAAGGGCTTACCCTCAACCTAATTTCTAATTCATTTACCAATACTGGAACAAACAACATAGAAATAGCCATTAAAAAAACCGGAAATTCAACAATCGATATTAAAAACAACACACTTGAGCTAGCACTACAGGGAATCAAAATAACAGCCTCCGATGATGCAGAAATAGACACCTATATTACAGGCAACACTCTCTCTCAAAACAAGCTACCAGGGGCTACAGGCATAGACATCGTTAGCAAAAACCGTTCAATCGTTAATGGTTACATGT